>CAZLXK010000086.1:0-9758 GCA_964563305.1 uncultured Treponema sp. | reverse complement strand
AAAAATCGTAATGAAATGAGATTTTTGCAAGCCTGTTTTAAAACGTAACAGACTTTTGAAACAGGCTCTAAAGTCTAAATTTTGATTTTTTAAGGTTTTAATTATGAAAAACAATAAAATTTATATAAGTTTTTTTGCATTTTTTCTTCTAGCCAACATTTCTTTTGCTCAAGGAATTACAACTGCAAGCGATTATTTTAAGGAAATCAGCGATTATTATTCTACAATCCGAGATTACGAAGCCGACATTGAAATAAATTTTTCTTCTTCAGATATGAAAGGTCGAGTAAGTTTTAAGCGTCCAGAACTTTTAAGAATTGATTTTGAAGATCCAGCGGATCAAGTTATTCTTTTTAATGGTGATGATTTAACAATTTACATTCCTGGCTCTTCTGCAATTTTGCGACAAACTGTAGAAACCGCAAGTTCTTTGTCTCCAACTGCCGGCGGACTAAATTTAATGCGGCGATATTATTCTATTGCTTACGAAACTGGTCAAGATCCAGTTCCTTTAGATGATTCAAGCGACGAGTTAGTTGTAAATTTTATGCTTTACGCTCGAGCATCTTCTGAAGCATTTAGCACAATAAGACTTTCTGTTGATGTAAATACAAAACTAATTCGCAGAGTTATTGCAACTACAAAACAAAACGAAAAAATCACTTTTGATTTATACAATTATTCTTTAAATACAAATATGGCGAACGAACGTTTTATTTATGATCCGCCTTCATCAGCAAACGAATATAACAATTTCCTTTTTTCAGATTAAATTTTTTACTAAACAATTTGAACTTTTAAAATTTATTCTAAAATCGGAGTAAAAAAAATGGAAAGTTATGGAGAATTACTAAAAAAAACTCGTACTGAACAAAATATCAGCATTGAACAAGTTGCTCGCGACACAGCAATTTCTCATCAATATATTGAAGCTTTAGAAAATGAAAGTCCAGAAAAACTTCCAGGCGAAGCGTATTTTGTAGGATTTTTAAAAACTTATTCCAAATATTTACATCTTGATGTTGATGAAATCTTAAAACTTTATAACGCAAAAAAAATTCAAGAATCTCCAATTCCAGTTCAATTACTCGAAAAGAAAAAAAACAAAGCGATTCCTTTTATAATTTTAGGAAGCGTAATTTTAGTTTTAGTTGCATTATTTTTTATTTTTTACTTTGTGATTTTTAAAGTTCCTGAAAAACGTGCAGAACAAAAAGAAGTTGAAAAGAATGAACAAAGAATTCATCAATATACTTTTAGTGGCAAAGCTGAAAACAAAAGACTTTATCGCGGAGATCAAATTTTAATTAACGAAGAAAATGATCCTTCTAAGCAAATTGTGCTAACTGTTAGCCAAACGCAAGGTTATCTTTCGCTAGAAACTCCAGTTGGCGAGCAAATTATTGAACTTAGCGAAGAACGTGAACTTGACATAAACGGCGATGGAATTTCAGATTTAATTGTTTACTTAAGCGACGTAAGTTTTCAAGATTCATCTTATGGTGCGGAAGTTAGAATTATGCAAAAAAATCCTGACTTAACAAGGAATATTTCAAGCATTGATTCAAATGGCAACTTCTTAAATGAAATTCCAAACGAATCATCAAATAATCAAAACTATACTGTAATTCACGAATCTTCTTACGCTTATCCTTTTGTGTTAAACATTTCATTTCGAGGATCTTCGCTTTTTAGATATCAAATTGATAATCAACCTTACGTGGAAGATTATTATAAAAGTGGCGACACAATCAACATTACGGCAACAAGACAAGGTTTTCGCTTGTGGATGGCAAATGTAAACGCATTAAAAATTCAAATTCAAGCACAAAATTCCACTTATGATTTGGAAGTTGGCAAAGGCGGGCAGGTTGTTGTAGAAGATATTCGCTGGATTCACGACACAGACGGAAAGTATAAAATTGTCCTCGTCGAAGTTGATTAAAAATCTAGGTCGATTTATGACATCAAAAAAAATTTTTTTAGATCAGCACGGTTGTGCTAAAAATCAAGTTGATGGAGAAATTTTAGTTTCGCGACTTCAAAAACTTGGAATGACTTTAACTTCAAATCCTCAAGAAGCAGATTTAATTCTTATAAATTCGTGCGGATTTATCGAAAGTGCAAAAACTGAAAGCATAAATTCTTTGCTTCAAGCAAGAGCATCTTATCCAAAAGCGAAAATTCTTTTAGCAGGTTGCTTGGCTCAGCGTTATGCAAAAGAATTTGAAAAAGAACTTCCAGAAGCCGGCGGAATTTTTGGCAACGGCGATTTAAGTAAAATTGATGATGTTGTTGCGTCTTTATTTAAAAACGAACGACCAGTTCTTACGCCAAAACAAAAAGGCGTTTGCTGTGGCGAGCGAACTATAAGTTTGTCTTTTCCAGGCTCAAGTTTTGTAAAAATAACTGAAGGTTGCGACAATCGCTGTTCATTTTGTGCAATTCCGATTATTCGAGGAACTTTGCGTTCTCGTCCTTCAAGCGAAATTGTCGAAGAAATCAAAACTTTAGTTCAAAAAAATGTTCACGAAATAAATTTAATTGGTCAAGATTTGGCGGCTTACGGTTGTGGCAAAGAAGATGATGTTTTTGGCGAAGGAACAAATTTTTATTCACAAATGTACGTAAATGCAAAAGTTCCAGTTCTCCAAGACGAATTTTTCAAGAAAAATCATTCTCCGCTTTATAAACTTTGTAAAAAAATCAGCGAAATTTCTGGCGACTTTTGGCTTAGGCTTTTGTACATTCATCCAGATCATTTTAATCCAGACATTTTAGATTTAATGCAAGAAGATAAAAGATTTTTGCCATATTTTGATATTCCTTTTCAAAGTGGCGATTCTGAAATCATCAAAAAAATGAACAGAAAAGGTTCTGCTCAAACTTACAAAGAAATTGTTTCTTTAATCCGCGAAAAAATTCCTGAAAGTTGCATAAGAACGACTTTTTTAACTGGATTTCCCGGCGAAACTCAAGAAAATGCAAAAAATACTCAAAATTTTCTTAAAGAAATTAAAAGTGATTGGTCAGGTTGCTTTTCTTATAGTCGCGAAGATGACACAGTTGCTGCAAAAATGAAAAATCAAGTTAAGCAAAAAACTTCTCAAGAGAGAGCACAAAAACTTGAAGAAATCCAAGCACAAATTACTTCACAAAACTTAAAATCTCGACTTAACAAAATTTATGATGTTTTGGTTGAAGAAATTGTAGAAAATAAACAAGGTACAGACGAAGGTTTGGCGATTGGGCGAGCGTGGTTTGAAGCACCAGAAGTTGATGGCAATTTTGTAATTCGCTACGATTTGGACGACGAAAACGCTGTAAAAAATATCCTTCCCGGAAAAATTGTAAAAGTTAAGGCACAAGGTTCGTCTTTAGTTGACATTGACGGAGAATACGTTGGACTTTAATAAATATCTTGATGTTTTGAACAAAGAACAAAAAGCGGCGGTTTGTCACGAAGGAAAATCGCTTTTAATTCTTGCGGGCGCTGGCTCTGGAAAAACTCGTGTAATTACAACAAAAATCGCTTATCTTATTTCTCAAAAAAAAATAAAACCTTCTTCAATTTTAGCCGTAACTTTTACTAGAAAAGCGGCAAACGAAATGAAAGAACGTGCGGTTGCTCTTGAACCTTTAGCACAATATTCGCAAATTAGAACTTTTCATTCGTTCGGAGCATTTTTTTTAAGAAATTTTTATTTTGCTTGTGATTTAGACAAAAATTTTACAGTTTACGACGACGATGATGTAGTAAATCTTATTACAAAAGCGTGTCCGCAAGTTTCCAAAAAAGAAGCGTCGCATTACGCACATTTAATTTCTTTGGCGAAAGATTATTGTTTTTTGCCAGACGATGCAAATTTAATCAAAATCGACGGCGATCCTGCCTTTCCAAAAATTTATTCTGCTTATCAAAATCGTTTGCATCAAACTGGAAATGTTGATTTTGGTGATTTAATTTTGCTTCCTTACTTGATTTTAAAAAATGACAAAAATATCCGCGAAAAAATTCACAATCGTTACAAAGTGATTATGGTTGACGAATATCAAGATTCAAATGTGGCACAATTTAATTTGCTTCAAGAACTTTCGGGCGTTAAAGAAGATTCTGCAGAAAATCCAAGTGCTTACGTTTGTGTTGTTGGCGATGATGATCAAAGTATTTATAAATTTCGTGGAGCTGAAGTTCAAAATATTTTAAATTTTCAAAAGCAATTTCCTGGAACTGATTTAATTCGGCTTGAAACAAATTATCGCTCGAGTTCAGAAATTCTCGTCTGTGCAGGAAGCGTGGTAAAAAATAACAAAGAGCGACTCGGAAAAACTTTAGTTAGCGCAAAAGGCAAGGGCAAAAAGCCAACTTTGGTTTTTCTTCCAAATCAAGATGATGAAACTGATTTTTGCAGTGATTTGATTGAACAATCTCACGAAAACGGAACGCCTTATTCTTCTTGGGCAATTTTGTATAGAACAAACGCACAATCTTTAGGTTTTGAAACAACTTTTATGCACAGAAAAATTCCTTATCAAGTTGTTGGTTCATTAAAATTTTACGAACGCGAAGAAGTTAAAGATATAATCGCTTGGCTTTCTTTTATTGCAAATCCTAAAGACTTAATTTCTTTTGAGCGGATTGTTAATAAGCCAAGTCGTGGAATTGGAGAAACAAGTCAAAATAAAATTATTGAATCGTGTGCAGGAAAGTCGATTTTAGAAGCGGACGCAAAACTTTCTAAAAAAGCGAACGAAGGATTTTTAGAATTTTGTTCTTTGTGCAAAGAATTTGAAAAAATTTTGCCTTCTTCAAATAAAACTTCAACTTTTGATTTGGCAGAAGATGCTTTGTTGCTCGAAGATGATTTGTCTCAAGTTGCGGATTTGTCGCTTAACGCAGAAAATTCTCAGTTGCTCGCGGAAGATCCTTTTTTAACGGAAAAAATTGTCGCTCAAACTGAAAATTCTCCGCTTCAAGTTGCAAAATCTTCGCTGAAAACTGAAAAATTCGCCGCTAAAAGTGAAAGTTCTCTCGCTCAAACTGAAAATTTTCTGTCGCAAGAAAAATCACTAGAAAATCAGCAAAATCAAAATCTGCAAACTGAAAATTTGTCGCTGGAAAGTGAAAATTTGTCGTCGCAAACTGAAAAATCAGTGGACGAAAATCAAACTAAAAATCAGCAAAATTTACAAAAGCAAAATCCGCAAGAAAGTGAAAATTTGCCGACTTTAACAGAAAATTTTCCGTCGCAAGTTAAAAATCCGCAAGAAAAATCAAAAAATTTGTCGGAATTTATAAAAACTGTAATCGAAAAATCGGGCTTAGAAGAACTTTACAAATCTTCCGACGAACTTTCTGGAACGCAAAAAGTTTCAAACTTGCACGAACTTGAAAATTCTGCAATTTTTTATCCTTGCACAAAAGAAGGACTTTTAGATTTTTTGGATCACGTAAATTTAGACAGAACTTTGGATTCTCAAGATGATTCTTCGCAAAAAGATAAAGTTACGCTCATAACGCTGCACAACACAAAAGGACTTGAATTTTCTCGCGTTATAATCACTGGAATGGAAGCGGGAATTTTTCCGCGTGAAGGCAAATCAATAGAAGAAATTGAAGAAGAGCGCCGAATTTTTTACGTTGGAATTACGCGGGCAAAAGATGAACTTTATTTTACAAGTTGTTCAAGTCGCCGACTTTATGGTCACACAAATTTTATGTTGCCAAGTCCGTTTTTAAAAGAAATTGATAAAAAATATTTGCGGATTTTAGGTCAAAAGCCTGACAATTTTGAAAATCTTGATGCAAACGAAAATCCTTTTGCGAAAAAATTTTATGTTGGTGCGAGAATTTTTCATGATGATTATGGCGAAGGTCAAGTTATAAAACATCAATATTCTCCAGAAGGCGAATTAGTAATTACCGTAAGTTTTTTGAACAGCGGAATTAAAAAGTTCATTCCAAAATTTCAAGAAAAATCACTGATTGTTGAAGATTTTTAAATTTATGTTTCTTGCAGAAAGCACAACGAAGTTTCAAGCAAAGTGGATTTTTTAATTTTTTATCGCTTTAAAAACTTAGGCTAAGGTATTATAATTTTTTCAATTAAAATTTAAAAATCATTTTGTTAAAATTTTTTTAAGGAGGATTGCATTATGTCAGAAATTCATGAATCAGGCGAAGATTATCTTGAAGCGATTCTTATGTTAAAACAAGAAAATGGTTTTGTGCGTTCTGTTGATGTTGCAAAAAGATTAAATGTTTCAAAGCCAAGTGTAAGTCGAGCAATGAGCATTCTTGAAGAAAATGGTTATGTTGAATTAGGAAAACTTGGTTCGCTTGAATTAACTGAAAAAGGAATGGCAAAAGCGTCTTCTGTTTACGAGCGACACGTTTTGTTAACGAAATTCTTGCAGAAAATTACTGGAGTTCCAGAAAAAATTGCTGAAGCAAATGCTTGCCGAATTGAACACGATATTGACGAAGATATAAAACTTGGAATTGAAAAATGGATGAAAGAAAATGAATGAAACTAAATCTGATGAAAACTTGACGACTGAAACTTTGCCGAAAGAAAGCAACGCTGGTGCGAAAAAGTCGGCTGTTAAGTCGAAGACTTTCGCTGATGTGAAAAAAACTGACGACTTGGCGAAGAAAAATGACGTTTTTTCTAGCACAAGCGACGCTTCTGCCAACAAAACTGGCACTTTGGCGAAAAATAGCGACAGTTCTGCGAAAAAACTTTCGGTTGCTCAAGAAACTGGCGGTTCAGTGAAGAAAACTGGCACTTCGGCGAAAAAATCCACAGCAAATCCGCAAAATCAGAATCAGAATCAAAAAGAACACGGAGCTTTAACGAACGACAATCACAAGGCACTTTGGGCTGGAAGATTTGCAGAAGGGCCGGACGCTGTTGCAGTAGAATTTGAAACTTCAATTTACGTAGACGAGCGAATGGCTTTGGACGACATTCACGGTTCAATCGCTCACGCAAAAATGCTTGGCGAAACAAAAATCATTTCTAAATCAGAAAGTAAGCAAATAATTGACGGCTTAAAATCAATAGAAAAAGATTTAAGTTTAGGTTCGCTAAAAATCGATTACAGTGCAGAAGATATTCACTCTTTTATAGAAGCAACTTTAACTGACAGAATCGGCGAGGCTGGAAAAAAACTTCACACTGGCAGAAGTCGAAATGATCAAATTGCACTAGACGAGCGACTTTACTTAAAACGCGTAATTCCGCTTTTACAAAATGAACTTATTACAAGCATTGAAGCTTTAGTTTTAATTGCAAGCAAAAATCAACATTCACTTTTAACTGGCTACACTCATATGCAACACGCTCAGCCTGGAACTTTGGCACAACATCTTTTAGCCTGGGCAACAATGTTTAAGCGCGATTGGCTTAGGCTTGAAGATTCTTTAACACGAATAGATTTGTCGCCTTTAGGAAGCGGTGCTTTGCAAGGAAGCACTTTACCTTTAGACAGAGAATCGGTTGCGAAAACTTTGGGCTTTTCTGGCGTTACAGAAAATTCTTTGGATTCTTCGAGCGACAGAGATTATTGCATTGAGTTTACAAGTGATTTTTCAATTTTGCAGTCGCATTTGAGCCGAATGTGCGAAGAGTTGGTTTTGTGGTCAACTACAGAATTTTCCTTTGTTGATATGAGCGAAAAATGGTCAACTGGCTCTTCAATTATGCCGCAAAAAAAGAATCCAGATTTTGCTGAACTTATTCGCGGCAGAACAGGAAAAGTTTACGGCGATTTAATAAATTTGCTCACAATGGTAAAAGGTTTGCCTTTAGCTTACGACCGAGATTTGCAAGAAGATAAAAGTGCTTTGTTTGACGCACTCGACACAGTTGAATCAAACCTAAAAGTTTTTACAGCAATGATTTCGTCTTGTAAATGGAACTTAAAAAATATGGCTTTGAGTTGTGAAGGCGGATTTGCAAACGCAACTGACTTGGCGGAATATCTTGTGCGAAAAGGTCTGCCTTTTAGAACTGCACATTCAGTTGCTGCAAAAGCAGTTCGTATGGCTCTCGACGCTGATTTACAAAAAATTGAAGATTTAAGTCTCGAAGAATTGCAAATGTGTTCGCCTTTAATTCAAGAAGATATTTATGACTTAATTACGCCAGAATCTTGCGTAGAAAATAGAAAAACTTTAGGTGCTCCGTCATCAGAATCAACTTCTTTGCAAATAAAAAATATGAAATCGTTCTGTAAAAAAAGTAGAAAAAATATAAAAACTTAGAATATTGAATTTTCAAAACTCAGGTGATTTTTGAAATAAAATTTTGTTCATTCGGAGGAAAAAATGAAAAAAACTTTGGGATTTGTGGCACTTGTTTTTGCAAGTTTGATTTCAATCACAGCTTGTTCAAAAAAATCAAGCAACAATTTTGTTTTGGGACTCGACGATTCATTTCCGCCTTTAGGATTTCGCGACGAAAACAATCAAATTGTTGGCTACGACATTGATCTTGCAAAAGAAGTCGCAAATCGTTTAGGAAAAACTCTTGTTTGTCAGCCAATCGATTGGGCAGCAAAAGAGCAAGAACTTAACACTGGAAAAATTGACTGCATTTGGAATGGTTTTACAATGACCGACGAAAGAAAAGAAGCAATGGCGTTTACAAAACCTTATCTTGATAATGCTCAAGTTGCAGTTGTTCGCAAAAACAGCGGAATAAAAACTTTGTCAGATTTACAAAATTTGGTAATTGGCGTTCAAGCAGAATCTTCGGCAGTTGATGCAATAAATGATAATCCTGAATTTAAAAATAGCGTAAAAAAAATCATCGAATTTAAAGAAAATATTACAGCTTTAAATGATTTAGGAATTGGACAAGTTGACGCTGTGATTATGGATTCAGTTGTTGCAAATTACAGCATTTCTCAAACTGGAAAAGATTATGTTGTTCTTGATGAAATTCTTTCGACTGAAGAATACGGAATTGCATTTAAAAAAGACAACACAGAACTTCGCGACAAAGTTCAAAATGCCTTAAATGAAATGGAAGCCGACGGAACAGTTGCAAAAATTTCAGAAAAATGGTTCGGAACAAATCTTTCAGTAATTGGAAGATGATTCTTACTTAAATAAATTCACTTTGCAAAAAGTTTCAAAAGAATCTTCTTCAAAACTCGAATCTTTTGGCAAAGTGATTTCTTTTAAATTATCACAATCCGCAAATGCAAAATTTTCAATTTTTACAGAATCAGAACCTTTAAACTTTATAAAAGAAAGTTTTTTGCAAGAAGAAAATGCGTTCGCTTCAATATTTACAAGTCCTGCAGGAAATCTCAATTCTTCAATTTTGTCGCAACACATAAAAGCCGCTCGCCCAATTTCTTTAAGTCCGTTTGGAAAAGAAACATTTTTTAAGTTTTTGCAAAAAGCAAACGCGTTCCAAGCAATAGTTTTTGTTCCTTTGCGAATTCTTAATTCTGAAATTTGATTGTTTGTGCAAAAAAGAGAAGCTTGAGTAAGTTTATTGTACATTACATTCGCGTCAATTTCGTAATTTGGATTTTTACTTAAAATTTCAATCGTGTTGTCAAAAGATGATTTTTGAATTTCAATCAGTTTAGAAGAAATTTCAAGATTTTTTAATTTGCTGCAAGATTTAAAAGCGTTAGGTCCAATTCTTTTTAGTCGAGTCGGAAAATTTATATTTTCTAATTCAGAACAATTTTCAAACGCTCCCATATTTATTTCTCGAAGTCCATTTGGAAGAACA
>CAZLXK010000085.1:0-9847 GCA_964563305.1 uncultured Treponema sp. | reverse complement strand
TACAGACTATGAATCAAGTTCAGAGTGACGAATTTCAAGAAACTGCTAGAAACTTCGTTGTGAAGTTCAATGCTTGCATTTTCCTAATATCCGCTAAACAAAAATCCTCAAAATTTTTAGATTTGTCTTTTTTGCATTTCTTGCATATATTTGTAGTTATGAAAAACAACGATGAAAAAAATCAGAACAATAAAATTGAAAATCTTATGGGACTTCCTGCTTCTCAGCAACTGCCAAATAAATTGCCAATAATTCCTTTGGCGGGCAGACCGATTTTTCCTGGAATTTTTACGCCACTTATTATAAACAGCGAAGAAGATATAAAAGTTATTGACGAAGCTCAAAAAGGCGACGGTTATATTGGAATTGTTTTATTAAAAACTGAAAAAGAAAAGATTGGAATTTCTGATCTTTATAAAATTGGAACTGTCGCTCGAGTCATCAAAAAAATCAATCTTCCTGACGGCGGATATAATGTTTTTGTTTCAACTTTGGAACGTTTTAAAATCAGAAAAGCTCTAAGCGAATCAAATCCAATGGTTGCTGCTGTAAGTTATTTGGAAGACGAGGAAGAAAATAATTTTGAAGTTAAGGCTTTAAATCGTGCTTTAGTCAGCGAAATGAAAGAAATCAGCGAAAATAATCCAATGTTCACAGAAGATATGCGCTTGAATATGCTAAATATTGATCATCCTGGAAAAGTTGCTGATTTTGTTGCTTCAATTTTGAATATTGATAAGGAAGATCAGCAAAAAGTTCTTGAAATGACAAATGTTCACAAAAGAATTGAGCAAGTTTTGGTTTACATCAAAAAAGAACAAGAAATTTTGCGTGTTCAGAAAAAAATTCAAAATGAACTTAATGAAAAAGTTGAAAAAAATCAGCGTGAATATTTTTTACGCGAAGAATTAAAATCTATTCAAGAAGAACTTGGAATTGCAGGCGATTCAAAATCTTCTGATTATCAAAAATTCAAAAGTAAAATCGACAAATTTAATTTTACTGGCGAAGTTAAAGAAACTGTTTACGATGAACTTGAAAAATTCCAGCTTTTAGATCCGCACGATCCAGAATACAATTCTACGCGAAATTATCTTGATTTAGTTTCGTCTTTGCCTTGGAACGACAGTCCGCTTGAAAATTATGAGATTCCGCAAGCAAAAAAAGTTTTGGACAGCGAACATTATGGACTTGAAGATGTAAAAAAACGGATTTTGGAATATTTGTCGGTTAGAAAGTTAAAGCACGACGGAAAAGGTGCAGTTTTAATTTTGGTTGGTCCGCCTGGAGTTGGAAAAACTTCGATAGGGCACTCTATTGCAAAAGCGATGCATAAACCATTTTTTAGATTTAGCGTTGGTGGCGAGCATGATGAAGGAAAAATCAAAGGTTTTAGGCGAACTTATATTGGTTCTATGCCGGGGCAAATTATTTCTGGATTAAAAATCACTAAAACTAAAGCTCCGGTTTTTATGATTGATGAAGTTGATAAAATGAATGCAAGTGCTCAAGGAGATCCAAGTGCGGCTTTGCTTGAAGTTTTGGATCCTGAACAAAATGTAAACTTTAGAGATTCATATTTGGATTTGCCTTTTGATTTGAGCAATGTATTTTTTATTTTAACAGCGAATACTTTGGACACAATTCCTCAGCCACTTTTGGATAGAGCGGAAATTATTGAACTTTCTGGATATATCGATCAGGAAAAAATTGAAATTGCTAAAAAGTTTTTAATTCCGAAAAATCTTGAAAAAAATGGATTAAAACGAAACCAAGTTAGATTTACAAAAGAAGCACTTAGTTTGATTGCAACTGAATATGCTCGCGAAGCTGGCGTTCGTAATTATGAAAAATGTGTTGACAAAATTACTCGAAAATTGATTTCTGAACATTTAGATTCGCTTTATGTTGATCCAGAAACTAAATCTAAAAATGAAAAACTTGCTGAAAATGCAAAATCTTCAGAAACTAAAAACTCAGAAAATGTCGCTAAATTTCAAAAAAAATCTTTGCAGACTTTTGTAATTGGAGAAGAAGAAGTTAGAAAGTATTTAGGAAAGGCGATTTTTGATGAAAGTCAAATTAAAAAAGCTGAAATTCCTGGAACCGCGATTGGTCTTGCTTGGACAAGTATGGGTGGCGACACGCTTTTGCTCGAAAGTATTTCGCTTGAAACGGAAAAAGCGGTTTTGTGTCTTACGGGACAAATGGGCGACGTTATGAAGGAAAGTGCTCAAATTGCATTTAACTGGGCAAAAAAATACGCAATTCAAAATAAAATTTTGAAACCTGAATGGTTTGAAAAACATGCAGTTCATTTGCATATTCCAGAAGGTGCAACTCCAAAAGATGGTCCAAGTGCTGGAATTACAATGGCGACAACTTTTATTTCTTTGTTTAAGGGCAAAAAAATTAAACCAAATCTTGCAATGACAGGCGAACTTAGTCTTACGGGGCAAGTTTTGCCGATTGGTGGACTTAGAGAAAAAACTGTTGCTGCAAAACGTAATAAAATAAAAACAATTCTTATTCCTAAGGCAAATTTACGCGATTTGGAAGAAATTCCTGAACACGTAAAATCTGGAATAAAATTTATTCCGGTTAGCCAAGCAGAAGAAGTAATGAATTTGGTTTTTTAAGTTTGGATTTTGTGCGATTAAAACGGCTAGAAGATTTTATAATGAACAATAAAATTCTAGTCGGATTGTAGGGGCGGCTACGTTTTGTAGCGACACGGATGTCGCGATTGTCTATTTTAGGAAGAATACTTGTTAAGATTTTTCTTGCAAAATCTTAAATTTTAGTTTTTACAAGGAAGTAAAACTGAAAAAACTTTACTGAAAAAATTTACTCCAAAAAAATAAAAAGAAAATTGTATGACAAAAGATAAAATTTGTGCTGTTGTTTTTGATATGGACGGCGTGCTTTTTGATAGCGAAAGAATTACTCGGATTATGTGGAAAAAAGCGGGCGAGGAATTTCATGTAAGCGATGTGGAAAATTCTGTAAAAGATTGTACTGGACGAAATATTAGCGACACTTGCGTTTACTTAAAAAATAAATATGGCACGGATTTTCCGGCTTACGAGTTTAGAATGCGTTGCTCTGAACTTTTTCATTCTTATGCTGATAAAAATGGTTTGCCTTTACTTCCTTATGCGAAAGAAATTTTGGTGAGTTTGAAAAATAAAGGTTATGTTTTGGCTTTGGCATCTTCGACTAGAAAATTGGTTGCAGAAAAAGAACTTAAAGCGGCTGGCCTTTACGATTATTTTAAGACGATTACTTGTGGCGATATGGTTAAACATTCAAAACCTGACCCTGAGATTTATCTTTGTGCTTGTTCTTCGCTTGGAATTTTGCCTGAAAATTGTATCGCTGTTGAAGATAGTCCGAACGGAATTTTGTCTGCGTATTCGGCTGGAATGAAATGCGTTATGGTTCCTGACCAAATTGAACCGACTGAAGAAATTAAATCTAAACTTTTTATGCTTTGTTCTAGTCTTAAAGAATTGGATTCTCGCTTGTGATTTTGATTTTGTCGCTGATTTTTTTCAAGTGTCGCTTTTTTTTGTGGAAATTTCGCTGATTTTTCGCGAAACTAGCGGTTTTCGACGAGAACTGGCGGTTTTCGACGAGAACTGGCGGTTTTCTGCGAAAAGTGACGCTTTGTTGCAGTGACAGATTCTTCGGTTTCGCCTCAGAATGACAATTTGCTGACAAAACTGGCGATTTTGTTGCGAGAATTTACACTTAGCAAAAATCTAAAAAAAGCCTAGCCCCGATTGTAGTGGCGTTAGTTCTTGCACACTGATTAAGTGGGCAAGAATGAAGTGATAGCGGAACCACGAAAAGCGGGTTTTGTTTTAGAGTGGACTGTTAGCAAAGAAAAACCCGTAAATCTACGAAAAGTGGCACTTTGCAAAATTAACTGCCAGTTGATTGCTTCATTTTCGGTTTGCAAAGATGACATAAGTGATAATCAAAAAAACTCGCTCCAAAAATAAATTTAAATAAAGTCATTGTTTTACAAAGTTCTTTTAGATAAAATTAAAACATTGTGAGTAAACTAAAAAATCAATCAAATCAATCTATTAAAACTATTCAATCAAAAACTAAAACTGAAAAAACAGAAAAATCTGAAAGTTTAAAAAATCAACTTGAAGAAAAACCGCAAAAAAATCAACTTGAAAAAAATCAAAATCCATTTTCTGGCGACAAAATCGTAATTCAAGGTGCGAGAGAACACAACTTAAAAAACATAAACGTTTCTCTTCCTAGAAACAAATTGGTTGTAATTTCTGGATTGAGCGGAAGTGGCAAATCTTCTTTGGCGTTTGACACACTTTTTGCTGAAGGTCAGCGTCGTTATATGGAAAGTCTTTCGTCTTATGCACGTCAGTTTTTGGGAAGAATGGACAAACCTGATGTTGATTTAATTACTGGACTTTCGCCGGCAATTTCGATTGAACAAAAAACTACACATAAAAATCCGCGTTCTACGGTTGGAACTGTTACTGAAATTTACGATTATTACAGACTTCTTTACGCAAGAATTGGAAAAGCACATTGTCCGAATTGTGGCAGAGAAATAAAAGAGCAGTCGGTTGACCAAATTCTTGATACAATTTTGTCTTGGCAAAAAGGAACAAAACTTACGATTCTTTCGCCAATAATTCGCGGTAAAAAAGGTGAACATCAAAAAATCCTTGATGATGCTAAAGCGTCAGGTTTTGTGCGTGCGAGAATTGACGGTTTGATGGTTGAACTTGAAGATTCCATAAAACTTGATAAACAAAAAAAACATACGATTGAAATTGTAATTGACAGAATTGTCTTAAAAGATGATATTCGCTTGCGACTTGCTGATTCTGTGGAAACTGCACTTAAAAATTCTAATGGAATTTTAACTGTTCTTAGAAGAGTTTACAAAGAAGATGACGCTTACAAAGAAATTACTTCAAATTTAGATTTACAAGGTAAACATTACGATTCAAATGCTGATTTTATTGAAGAAGAAATTTTCTTTTCGCAAAAAAATGCTTGTCCAAATTGCGGAATTTCTATTCCTGAACTTCAGCCGCGACTTTTTTCGTTTAACAATCCGTTTGGTGCTTGCCCAGATTGCACAGGTTTAGGCGAAAAACTTGAATGGAACGAAAACTTGCTTTGTCCAGATAAAAATTTGTCTTTTAATCAAGGCGGATTATCTTTTTATAATCCAGAAAGTGAATGGAATGCTGCGATGTTTGGTGCGGTTGCAGATGCGGGCGGTTTTTCTTTAGACACTCCGTTGAATCAACTTACAAAGGCTCAAGAAAAATTTTTATGGTACGGAGACGCAAATAAAACTTTACATTGGATTTATAAAAAGCAAAGTGGCGAAGGTTTTAGCGAATATAAACGTCCGTGGCTTGGAATTTATCACGATGTTCAGCGTCGTTATGTTGAAGCGTGGGGAGATACTCAGCGTTCTCGTATGGAAGAAAAATATATGTCGCACAGCATTTGTAAAACTTGTGGCGGAAAGCGTTTGCGTCCTGAAGCACTTGGCGTTACAGTTGGCGGAAAAAATATTTGGGAACTTACGGAACTTTCGGTTTTGCAAACAATCGGTTTTTTTGAAAATCTAAAACTTAGTGAAACTGAGAAAAAAATTTCTGAGCAGATCCTTAAAGAAATAAAATCGCGTCTTATGTTTTTAAAAAATGTTGGACTTGAATACTTAACTTTGGAACGGTCGGCTGCAACTTTGAGTGGAGGCGAGGCTCAGCGAATAAGACTTTCAACTCAAATTGGTTCAGGCTTAACTGGCGTTATGTACATTTTGGACGAACCTTCAATCGGCTTACATCAGCGAGATAACGATAGACTTATAAAATCTTTAAAATATCTTCGAGATTTGGGAAACACAGTAATTGTTGTGGAACACGACGAGCAAACGCTTTTAACTGCGGATTATTTGATTGATATGGGGCCGGGCGCTGGAGTTCACGGCGGCGAAGTTATGGCAGCGGGAACTGTTCAAGAAGTTATGAAAGTAGAAAAAAGTTTAACTGGACAATATCTTGCAGGAAAAATCCGCATGGAAATTCCAAAGAAACGTCGCAAAGGTAACGGAAACTTTATTCATCTTGATGGCGTTTGTGAACATAACTTAAAAAATATCAGCGTTGACATTCCGCTTGGAGCATTTACTTGCATAACTGGAGTTTCTGGAAGCGGAAAATCCACGCTTATGAATGACGTTTTTTATCCAGCCGCAAGCAACAAAATTATGAAAACTGAATATCCTTGCGGAAAGTTTAAATCAATTTCGGGACTTGAAAATATCGACAAAATTATAAACATTGACCAAAGTCCAATCGGCAGAACGCCAAGAAGCAATCCGGTTACTTACATTGGAGTTTTTGATAAAATCCGAGAACTTTTTGCGTCTCTTCCAGAATCAAAAGCAAAAGGTTATAAAAGCGGACGTTTTTCGTTTAACGTAAAAGGCGGAAGATGTGAAAATTGTCAAGGTGCGGGAACAATCACAATCGAAATGAATTTTTTGCCAGATGTTTTTATTCAGTGTGATGTTTGTCACGGAAAGCGCTTTAATCAAGAAACGCTCGATGTTTTATACAAAGGCAAATCTATAAATGATGTTTTAAATATGACGATTGAAGATGCTGCAAGTTTTTTTGCGGGAATTCCTCACATTGCACGAAAACTTGAAACTTTAAAAGATGTAGGTTTAGGTTACATTCAACTCGGACAAAACGCACTTACTTTAAGCGGAGGCGAAGCTCAAAGAGTAAAACTTGCCGCTGAACTTTCTCGTCCGTCAACTGGCAAAACTCTTTACATTTTAGACGAACCTACAACTGGTTTACATTTTGTTGACATAAAGCAGTTAATGAACGTAATTCAAAAACTTGTTGACAAAGGAAATACTGTTGTAATGATTGAACATAATCTTGATGTGATTTGCCAAGCCGATCATATAATTGATTTAGGACCAGAAGGCGGTTATAATGGAGGAACAATAATTGCGACAGGAACTCCAGAAGAAGTTTCAAACGTAAAAGAAAGTTATACAGGTTATTTTGTAAAAGAACTTTTGGAACGCGAAAAACTTCGTGATAAGCAAAATAAAAAATAGAAAAAATATCTAAAAATTGTCGTTGCTGAATTTGATAAAACTGATGAAAAAAAATAATTCATTAAAAAAAATAATTTTAATTTTTCTCTTAGGATTCTTAAATTTTTCTTTTGGAAGTTTTGGATTTCTAGGATTTGCGCAATCAGATAATACAACAATTAGAATTCTTAGTGCAGAAAATACTCAATATAAAAAAAATGAAGAAACTGGCGACGATGAAATTATCTTAAATGGTTCAGTTTCTATTTCTGTTTCAAGAGCGTCGTCCACAACAACAATCACTGCGGATTCTGTAACTTATAATCGTTCCACAGATATGATTTATGCAAACGGAAATATTACGCTTAATCAAACAGGTTCAAGTTCCGGCGATCAAAACATAAGTGCAGAAAGTTTGCTCTTTAACACAAGCACGCTCGAAGGAATTTTTGATAACGGCAGAGTAATTCAAACTCAAAGCGACGCAATAAATCTTCCTTCTGGTTCTACGCTGATTGTTTCAAGTGATATTTTTGGTCGTGATTCTTCGGGAACAATCAACTTTAAAAATGCAGAACTTACTTTTTGCGACAACGAAAATCCGCATTGGAAAATTTGGGCTTCTAACATTTGGCTTTTGCCCGGCGGAGAATTTGCTTTTTTTAATGCAATTTTGACGATTGGATCTTTGCCACTTTTATATTTGCCTGCATTTTATTATCCAAAAGACGAACTTATTTTTAATCCTTCGTTTGGTTATCACGAGCGAAAAGGATATTATTTTCAAACAACAACTTATCTCTATGGAAGAAAACCGCTGAACTCAGAAAGTTCTTCTGATGACGATGATGACATTACCGCCGGCCTTTTTAACTTTATGAAATCATCAACTCTAAAAGATCAAGTTCGCGAAGGTTTAGTTTTGCATAATCTTGACACAGATTACACTGGCGACACAACAAATTATTTTAAGATTATGGGCGATTATTATACAAATCTTGGCGGAATGCTTGGACTTGAAGGCGTTTATAAACCGAATAATTATATTTCAAATATTCAAGGAAACTTAAATTTAGGTTTTTCAAATACGATTTTTCAAGCAAGCTCTCAATATCTTCCTTATTCTCCAAGCGGAAAAATTTATTATGACAGTTCAAATTTTATGGGAATTGAACTTCCTTTTAGATACGGCGGAAATTTTCAGTTTTCAATGACAAAACCTTTTTCACTTACACTTTCGCTTCCGTTTTATTCTGATCCTTATTTTAAAGATGATTTTGGAGATCGTTCAGAATATATAGATTGGATTGGATTTTTGATGAGTTCTTCTGAAAATGATGACTCAACAACTACAGTTTCGTCTTTTACTTGGAGTGCAACAAGTTCTTACACAATTCCGCTTCCAAATATTGTAAAACCTTACATTTCGTCTTTAGCAATTTCATCAATAAAATCAGAATTGCAGTTTAGTTCAAAAGCACGAACTTTCGCAAATGACGAACTCGAAGAAAAATATGATTCACAAGATATTTCTTCTTGGAAATCTTACACGCCAGAGCGATATTTTTATTATCCGTCGCAAGTAACGCCATTAAGTGTTTCTGGAAGAATTTCTGGAACTTTAGTTTCAATTTCTGGAAAATCTTCATCTTCTTCAAAAGTTCAATCTCCAAAATTTCCTGTAAATCTTGATGTTCCAGAAGAATTTTTAACTGAAGAAGAAAAAGCAAAACTTGAAGAAGAAAAGTTAAAATCTCTCGCTGCAAACACAGAAAATTCCGCTGAAAACTCAGAAAACTCCGCCTCAAGCGAAAATTCTGGTGCTTTAACTGACAAAATCGCCACTTCAAGCGAAAATGCCACAACTTCAAGCGAAAATTCCGCAAGTTTAATCGAACAAACTTTTTTAAGTGAAAATGATCTTCCGCTTTTAACTTCAAACGATTCAAGTTCAATCACACAAATTAGCGGAATAAATTACAATCTTTCATATACAATTTCGCCAACTTTTAATTCTCAAATTACATATAATGCAAGTTCTCTTACAAATCCAAGTGATTTTGATTGGAAAAATGTTTATTCAACTTATTATCAAGTAAAAGTTCCTGCAACTTTAACAAGCCGACTTTCTTATCGCGACAGTTTTGCTTCAATGTCAAACGTTTTTACTTTTAATCCAGTTTTTCAAGGTCACCCAAATCTTGACGGTTATTCAGAAAGTCAAGCGGCAACTGTAAAAAAAACTGACTACAACGCAAAAAAACTCGACTTAACAAACACAAATTCTGTTTCATTAAAACCATTTCTTTACACAAATATGTTTAAAAATTCAAGTTTAAACTGGAACACAAGCATAAAATTAATTCGCACAGAATTTATTGGTGATTCAGATAATCCAGAATGGAACTACACAATTCCAACTTCTCTTGCCGACCTTGATGATTCTGACACAATTACAACTCATACTTTGAGCGGAACTTTGTCTGCGGTTCAAGATGATTTTTCTCAAGTTTTAACATTGTCAACAACTTTGCCGCCACAAACTGATGAATATGTTGCAAAACTTGCTTTAACATTTCCTTACGTAACATTAAATTTTGGCGGAGGAGTTGAAAAAGAAAGTAAAGAATCAGACAATTTTGTTTTGCAGCCATTTCAACAATCAGCGTCAGTAAAATTATTTAATTCAAACTTAACGTTCACAGAATCATTTAATTTAGA
>CAZLXK010000084.1:8626-9992 GCA_964563305.1 uncultured Treponema sp. | reverse complement strand
TTTCTAATCGACGTAAACTTAAATAAGTTTCGGTGAGAAAGTTTCCACTTCCACACGCGGGATCAAGAAATTTGAGCTTTCCGAGCTTTTCCTGGAAATTTAGGAGCGCGGCATCCTTGTCTTTTTTGGATTGCTTCGCTCCGCTCGCAATGACGTTGAATTCATCTTCCAATTCGTCAAGGAAAAGCGGGTCAATCACTTTGTGGAGGTTCTCGATCGAAGTGTAGTGCATTCCGCCTTTGCGACGAGTTTCAGGATTCAGCGTGCTTTCAAAAACCGCACCGAAGATTGTCGGCGAAATTTCTGACCAGTTGAAAACAGCACAGTCATTCACAAGCACGTCCACAATTTCCTGTGTGAAGTTCGGGATTTCAATATTTTCATCGTGGAAAAGCCCACCGTTCACGTAAGGGAAAGGCTTTAATGACTCATCATATTTGTCACGGTCTGCACTCTTCGTGTCCAACGCTTTGAAAAGTTTTATCAAACCGACACGAACATTCGGAAGATTGAATGATTTGATATAATCCTCAAAACTCGTTCTTGTTCCGAAAAGTCCCGCGTCTTCCGCGTAAAAGCAGAAAACCAAACGCACACACAGAATGTTCAGGCTCCGTGCACTTTCAGGTTGCTCAGGCTCCAGATATTCCTTTACAAGTGCGTCGTACATCTTGCCAACAAGCTTTCCCGCGGCGACAGAAATGTCAACTTCGCGGCGAATATTCTCGTTCTTGTGGTCAACCAAAAATTCAAGGCGGTAAAAGTCTTTCTCCAAGTCCTTGAGGAAAATGATTTCCGGCTCTTCTTCCGTCTTGTTCATATCGTGGACGTGGATTTCAGCGAAGTTTGACACGACAATCCAGCGCGGACGCAAATCATACGGCATTTCGTCAGCGTAGCGTTTCGCCTGCTGATAAGGCGTGAGAACTGTTCCGTCAGATTGCTCATATGCTTTGTCAAGGTTGATTTTGATTCCTTTCTGTTCGATTAAAACTTTTGTCTCTGGAATGTACGCGTCGATGAAGTTGGTCGTCTTGTCATGCTGAACTCGTTTCAGCATCTTTTTTGCAGATTCCGAAACAAGTTCGGAATGACTTGCATTTCTTTTTACGCGTTTTTCAAACTCAATGTATGAAGTCGGATTTAAAACACCGAGGACTTCGCCTAAAAGTCCGATCCAGAATCTTTGAGTTTCCTGCTTCTCGTCGCCTTTATCTTTCCAGTTTTCTGCGAATATTTTTGCGTTTTTTTGTTGTTCAGTTTGTGTCATAAAAATATTTTAGCATAAAATTAAGTGTTTATTTGTAGTTTAAGAGCAAGTTTTTTTAAATTTTAAATTTATAGACTGTAAATTTTAAATTTATAC
>CAZLXK010000084.1:0-8526 GCA_964563305.1 uncultured Treponema sp. | reverse complement strand
CTATAAATTTTGAATTTATAAGCGATAATTGTTTTTGTGCTAAGTGTTTGTAGATTGCTTCGACTCCGTCTCGCAATGACGCGAGCAAGTGCCACTTTTCACAAGAAACTGCCAGTTCACGCGAGTAGCCGCCACTTCACGCAAGAAACCGCCAGTTCTCTTAGCAAACCGCGAGTCTCGCGAGCAAGTGGCAGTTCACGCGAGCAAGCGCAAATTCTCGCAAGCAACTGCCACTTAACGCAAGAAACCGCCAGTTCTCAAAGTAAACCGCCAGTTCACGCGAGCAAGTGCCAGTTCACACGAGCAACTGCCACTTCTCGAAGCAAACCGCGAGTTCACGCGAGCAAACCGCCAGTTCTCAAAGTAAACCGCGAGTTCTCGTAAGCAAGTGCCAGTTTTCTCAGCAAACCGCCAGTTCTCGCAAGCAACTTCCCGTCCGCTAAGCAAACAAAAAAATCACCTCAACATCACACTTGATAAACAAAATTTTAAATTGCTCACAATAAATGATTAGCATAGAATCAAAATCAGAAAATAATTAGGATAAAAAAATGAAAAAATTACTTACAATTTTTGCAGTTTTGATTGCATTATCAAGCGTACAGATTTTTGCACAAGAATCACAAAATTTACAAAACGCACGAGAAGCGAACATCTTTTTTAAGGTTAACACGCTTGTAAAAACCGATTTATTTAAAAACGAAAATGAAATTTCACTTTTAGCAGTAAATTTAACTTCATCAGAAAAAGAATTTTTATATATCGAAAATAAAAAAAGTCCAACAGTTCCATTTTTATTAAATTTCTTTTTAGGCTGGGGAATTGGCTCTTTTGTTCAAGGCGACATAAAATCTGGAATAATCAGTCTTTCAGGAAATCTTTTAGGAAGTGCCATAGGAATTACTGGTTGGTTATTATTCGCTCCAACTTTAACATATTTGCTTCCAGCAATTTTAGGAGAAACAGTTGCTGGACTTTCTGATACTCAAACAGGTTTTGATTGGCAAGCAATGTATACACAACTTATTGTTGGTAGCGGACTTTTTTCTATAGGATTTGCAATAGTTTTAGGCGTTCAAATTTACAGTTGGATTCGCCCATTTAAATACGCAAACAATTACAATCTTACTTTAAGAAAATGTCTTTCTGGCAGCAACGAAAAAGTGTCAGTTCAGTTTGCTCCAGTTGTTGATTTTGATAACAGCAAATACGGCCTTGTCGCAAGTTTGAAGTTTTAAATGCTAAGCGTTAGTAGTTTGCTTCTTCGCTTTGCTCTTCGCAATGACGACATAACTTCTCGCTTCTAACTCCTAGTTCCCAACTTAAAGCGTAAACGTTTCAACTTCTTGTGCTGTAATCGGTTTAGAAAAAATGTAACCTTGAATATAATCGCAGTTATATTTTTTTAAGATATTATATTGCCACGTGTATTCAATTCCTTCGACAGTCAATTTTTTATCAAGCGAATGAACAAGCCGAACAATATTTTTAATAAACTCGCCTCGGTCATCGTCCAAATAATTATCAACAAGCGACTTATCAATTTTTACAGTTTCCACAGGAATGTAAGCCAAATAACTCAAAGAAGAATAACCAGTTCCAAAATCATCAAGTGCAAGTTTTACGCCAATTTTGTTAAACGAATCAAAAAGATCCATCGCCTTTTGTCGATTATCAATAAAAAGACTTTCCGTAATTTCAATTCCAATAAGTTTTGGTGAAATATTGTACGCTTTTAAAAGTCCACGCAAAAAATTAACGTAAGATTCATCTTTAATTTGCCTATAAGAATAATTTATTGAAATTTTATGCAACTCAAAACCATCTTTTCGCCATTGAGCCATTTGCTGAACAACTTTTTCCGTAACAATTCGTGCCATTTTTACAATCAAGCCAGTATCTTCCGCCACAGGAATAAAATCCGCCGGAGAATAATTTGAGTCTTTTAAGCGAGTTAAAGCTTCCCAACCGTAAATTTTGTTTGTTTTAATATCAACTTGAGCTTGATATTTTACAATAATTCCGTCATTAGCGATTGCGTCTTCAAGAACTTTTTCAATTTCGTGATTAGTTTTAATTTTACTTTTTAACTTGCTATCAAAAAATGTAATTTGATTTTTGCCATTTTGCTTTGATTTGTACATTGCAATATCAGCGTCGGCAATATATTCATAAAATTTTTTATATTTCTGATTTGAATTTACAACGCCAACGCTCGCTTGAACAAAAATTTTTTTATTTTCAAAATCAACAGGTTCATTAAAGCAATTTAAGATTTTCAAAAGGTCAGGATTATCTTCCGTTAAGTGCCCAACTGTATAAATCAAAATAAATTCGTCGCCACCAAATCTGCAAACAAAAAATTTCCCGTCAATCGTATGATCTTTTAGTCGGTGAGCAATAGTTCGCAAAACTTCATCGCCACAAAGATGCGTGTAAATATCATTTATGTTTTTAAAATCGTCAATGTCCATAAGTAAAATTGCAAAATCTGATTTTTTTGACTGAACAAGATCAAAAATTTCATTTGCATTTTGCCGATTTGGTAAATCAGTAAGATAATCGTGTTCCGCAAGATATTTTAAATTTGCTTGCGAAGATTTTAAGTTTTTTAAATCCGTATGTTCATTTATGGAAAGAACAATAAAAATTATTGCAAAACTTAAAAGTGAAATTGCAAGATAAACAATCGGGCGCAAATTTTGTTTGTACGCTTCTATGCTTGCTGATTCTTCTGTTAAAAAAATAGTTTCGCGAGGCAATTTTCTGTAATTTAAGTGAAATTTTTTAAGAACATTTTTGTTGTAAATAAATTGTGAAGAATTGTCGATTTGAAGTGGAATTGAATTTATATCTTTTCCATTTAAAATTTGAACTAAAAGATTTGCTGCATTTTCGCCAAGTTTTGAATAAAGTTGAATTTTTCCGCCAGCAAAACCATTGTAAAGTCCAGAAAATGTATAACGATAAACCGGAACTTTTGTGTGTTTTATAATAAATTCTTCTTGCTCCCTTGCAGAATTTAATTGATTTTCTAAAGTCTCACAAGAATTCATAAAAATCACAATCGAATTTTCGTCGAGATTTTCTAATTCATTTGCAAAACTTTCAGCATTCATTTGAGAAGAATTTATTTCCTTAAAATCATAATGCGGAAACTTATATTTTATTTCTCTAAATTGAATTATGTCACCACTTGAAGTTGCAGAATTATCGTGAATTGCAACAATTTTATTTGCTTTTAGATTTAATTTTAAGGCAGCAGAAATTATTTCATCAAGATTTATGTTTTGATAAAAACCTGTAATATTTTGCATTGTATTTATAGTCATTCTTGCTTTTATTGGATTGTTGATTCCGCAAAAAACAATTGGAATGTCTTTAAAAAGTTCATCTTGATATTTTGTTACAAAATTTAATGCCGCATCGTCGCTAATAATAATTCCATCATATTTTGGATTTTTTTGAATAAGATTAAGTTTTTCTTTTATTGAATTGTAATTTAAGTTTTCTACAAGTTCATAAGGGAATTCTTTTGTGTCAAGAAATTCAATATCACATTCAATGTTATTTTCGGAAAGTGTTTCTTTAATTCCGCTTAGCAAATTATTTGTTGGTCCGTAAGTTAAATCGTAAGAATTTATGTAAAGAACATTTTTTTCGCTGTTAAATGAATCCTTAAAACTGCTTGTTTTTGAATATTTTAGAATTGGTTTTAAAAGTGAAATTGAACTTAAAATTCCGCAAATTAACGTAATAATTACTAAAACTGTTATAATGAATCTTTTTTTAGTTAAGTGAAACAAAATAAAAGCCTCTTTTTTTAAGAATAAAACTTTTTTAGCAAAATTTGGAAAATATAAAAATTTAGTCAATAATTAACTTTTGCTTAAATTATAAAATGCACGTAGGCAAGGTTCTGACTAAAAAAACAATCTGCACAAGTGAACGAAGCGAACGCGGAAGCCGTTTTTTTAGTCAGTGTTCTTGCCGAGAGTGCATTTTGTTATTTAAAAAGTTAAATTTTATTTTTTAGATATTTTCCAAAGAGAACTTTTTTAAATTATTAAAGAACTGTTGTAATTATAAATCGTTATAAAGAAAAAATAAAACGAAATTTATACAAATTCACTGAATATTTGCTATAATAATTCTGATGAAAAAAAATAAATTTTTTGGCGGTTTTGCTTTGACAATTTTAAGTTTTAGCATTTTTATGCTTTTTTCGTGCAAAGAAAAAACTTCTGAAACTAAACTTTTTGAATCGCCTTACACTTTAACTAATAATTATAAAAATTTTGAATTTCCTCAAAAAAATCAGAACCAAAATTTGAATCAGAATAAAGTTCAAAATCAAAATTCTAGCAAATCTTCAAATATTTCTTACGTAACTTTTACAAACAAAACTGAATCTCCAATCGTGAGCGTTCTTTTTTCTGAAAAAAATAAAAAGTCAAGTTTTAAAACTGTTTATATCGAAAAAAATCAAAGTCAAGTTTTTGAATTTAAGAAAAATGTTCCTTACAAAGTTGAATTGATTGACGAAAAAAATCATCATTATTGCAAAAAAATTTCTAACGGCAATGATTTTGATTCATTTTTTAATTTTGAAGTTGACAATCTTGAAATTGAATATACAGACAAAGATTTTGTCGCTCAAAATTTCAAAGATTTTGTTTTGAAATATTTTGGACTTTAGTTTTTTTTAGATTTATGAGGATTTTATGGAAAATTTTAATATTTCTGATGATAAAATTGAAAAAAAATTTGTTCGTAGCACAAAAGATTTTTTGATTTTTATTTTTGCAATTATTTTTATAACGACACTTTCAGTTTTTAATTTTTTACGCTTGAATAAAATCGGAGAGCCTTTTTTTTTCGTTTACAACATTTTTTTAGATTTAATTTTATACATTTATTTTATTTTTAGATTTAGTTTTGGTCCGCAAAAAACTCGAAAAGAATTTTTTAGTGCAAAAACATTTTCTATTATTTTGATTTTGATTTCAGTTTTAATCAGTTTTCGTTCTTACACAGTAAATATTTCTAAAAATTTAGGTCCAATTTCGTGGGAAGAAACTTTTGTAGAAAGCATAAAGCCTTCGTTGCGTTCAGTTTTATGTGCGATTTTGCTTTTTTCTTCAGTTTTGGTTCGTTACGGAACTAAAAATCTTAAAGGTTTTTCGTCTTACATTTTGCTTGTTTTAGACATTTTATTTATTTCTTCATTTTTAAATATTTTGTGCAATAACGAAGCGTGGCCAATTCCTTTTATTGTGATTGATAATCAAACTTTTTTAATTTTAGCGATTATTTTTTCTTGGATTGGAATTAGTGCCGTAAGTGGATTTATTTGGCTGGCAATTTTTATTATGGGAATTTTAAGAATGGCAAAAATTGAAAACTTAATGGGATTTTCTTCAGTTGCGTATTTGATTTGTGCTTTTGTTTCTTTGATTTTGCAACTTAAAGTTTTTAATTTGCATTTTTCTTTTGTAAAAGAGTTTTTTGCTTCTTCTTCGGCTAGAATTAAAAATGATTTAAGTTCTTCAGCAAATTTGATTGAAAAGTCAACAAATTCTTTTAAACAAACAAATTCTTCTGTTCAAAAAATTTCTGAAATTTCTGAAACTAAAAATGATGAAAAACTTACGCGATAACTGCATAATTTCTTTGCACAAAAAAATGTGGGCGATAAAAAATAATAGTCGGACTGTAGTTCCGACATCGTGTCGGCTACGAGGATTTTTGATTTGCAAAAATCCTCTGGATCTTCTGTGCTTTACGACGACGTTCTTGTCGTCATCTTCTGCAAAAACACAAAATTTTTTAGGAACCTTTCAAGGCACGTTCTCTGCAAATCTGACAGTTCTTTCTGAAAATAAATATTTTGGTTTATATAGTGACAGATTCCGAAACGAGTTCGGAATGACAGATTTTGTAGAGAATGAAGCGAATAACGGAACCCCGAAAGGCCTTTACTTAGAGAATTTGCTCCAAATTAAAAAAAATCTTTATTTAATTTAGAGAAATCCAGTTCCAAAAAGACAATTCTTCTTGCCCAATTCGCCAAAATGCAACTTTATCAACAGAATTTTCTTGATACATTTGAAGTCGCTTTACGAGAGAAAAAGTGTCGTCCCACCAAAGATTTACTTTTATTGTAGTTTCAAATTCAGCGTGCGGAATGTCTTCGTCGCGTTCAATTTGAGTAATTTTATTTTCGCCAATAATTCTATTTACGCCAGTATTTAGCCAAGCCTTATTAAAACTTGTGTCTTGCCAACTTCTGCCATAAAACGGCAAACCCATTACAAGTTTTTCTTGCGGAATTACAGTTTGTGCGTAGTTCATAATTCCTTGACACCAAGATTTCCCGGCAACTGGACCTGGCTCGCTTGTAGACCAATGCTGATCGTAAGCCATAATAATTATTCGGTCGACAAAAGGTTCAATTAAAGCGTAATCGAAAATGTCGTTTTGTATAGATTTGTTTCTTGCAGGAACGCAAATTGTAAACATTTTATTTTTTGGAAGTTTTTTGCGTAAAGTTTTTATAAAACTTAAAAAATTTTGGCCATCTTTTGACAAAATTGTTTCAAAATCAAGTTGAACGCCATCGTAAGATTTTGAATTTTTTACAATAGAATTTATGATTTCTTTTCTTGCGTCATATTTTGGATTTAGAATTGTGTGCGTTAAAGCGTAACCGGAACAAGTAACAACTAAATGTTTTCGTCCTTTGTAATTTTTAAAGATTGTTGGATCTGGAAAATTTGTAATTTCTCCGTAACTGTTTATGTCGGCACTAAAATAACACAAATCGCTTACGGTTTTGTTTGGAGTAAAATCTCGCTCGCCTCCAGTAATAACCCAAGCCCAAATTTCATTAAATTCAACTTTGTCTTCTTCTTGCAAACTTGGTTCTTGATAATTTATTTGAGGATTTTCTTGTGTTGTTTGTGAAGATTGAGCAAAGACTGAAAAATTTGCTATAAAACTTGCGAAAAATAATATTAAAACTGCAAAAACTCTTTTTGACATTTAAAACTCCAAGTGCGACATTTTCTTTATTATATTCTGATTTGCACTTTAAGTCGAATTCTTTTGTGTTATAATGACATTTTGAAAAAAATTTGCAATTTTTCGCGATAAGATAATCTAAAATCTTTCATCAAAATCTTACAAAAATCACGGAATGTGGATAATTTCTCGCGGTTTACTTCCGTTTGCTGGTCCTACAATTCCGCGTTCTTCCATAAGTTCAACAAGACGAGCGGCTCTGTTATAACCAATGGAAAGTTTGCGCTGAATATAACTTGCACTTGCTTTGCCCGCTTGAATCACAATGTCCAAGGCTTTTTCGTAAAGCGGATCGTCTGCTCCGTCGCTAAACAAAGATGTTTGCTCAGAGTTTTCGTCTTCATCATCATCAATAAAAATTTCGTCATCAATATAATCTGGTTCGCCCCAACAATCTTTTACTGCCCTAACAACATTTTCAACTTCTTTGTCGCTTACCAAAGTTCCTTGAATTCTGATTGGGAAAGGATCGCTCGCACTTGAATAAAGCATATCGCCTTTACCAAGCAATTTTTCGGCACCAGTTTTGTCTATAATGATGTTTGAGTCAGTTCGGCTAGCAACCATAAACGCAATTCGGCTAGGAATATTCGCTTTAATTAAACCTGTAATTACGTCAACCGAAGGACGTTGTGTCGCAAGTACAAGATGAATTCCCACCGCACGACTTTTTGCCGCAAGACGAGCAATCGCCGCTTCCATTTGTTTGCCGGCAGTTGCCATTAAATCAGCAAATTCATCAATCACAATAATAATGTAAGGAAGTTTTTCTGTAGCAATGTGTTGCTCTTTAATTTTTTGATTATAACCTACAATTTCGCGACACCCCATTCCTTTTAAAACCGCATATCGACGTTCCATTTCGCAAATACAATAATTCAACGCTTGCATTGCCGCTTTTGGTTCAGTAATAACTGGCGTTAAAAGATGACCAATTCCGTTGTAAAGACTAAGCTCTACGATTTTTGGGTCAATCAAAATAAGTTTTACGTCGCTTGGAGAACGTTTGTAAAGAATGCTTAAAATCATTGAGTTTACGCAAACCGACTTTCCAGCTCCAGTTGCACCAGCGATTAAAAGATGTGGCGTTTTTGCAAGATCCATAATTTGAGTTGTGCCTTCAATGTCTTTTCCCAGAACAACTGGAATTTGCATTTTTTTCCATTCAGGACGATTTTCTTCAATACATTCGCGGAACGAAACAACTGCACGCTTTTTGTTTGGAATTTCAATACCGACTGCTTTTTTGCCAGGAATTGGAGCTACAATTCGCACAGATTTTGCTGCAAGGCGAAGAGCAATATTGTCTTGCAAAGAACGAATTTTATTCAAGTTTACGCCCGGAGCAGGCAAAATTTCAAACATTGTAACAACTGGACCTTTACGAATTGCAATAACTTCTGCTTCAATATTAAATTCTGCCAAAGTTTCGTGCAAACTTTT
>CAZLXK010000083.1:0-10005 GCA_964563305.1 uncultured Treponema sp. | reverse complement strand
ATTTTAAACAAAAAATCATCTTCACTTTAGATAAAATTTCTAAAGCAAAGATGATTTTTTTATGCTAAAAAAAGTTCAAAAGTCAAATTGAGCAAATTTATCTACTTCTTTCTACAAATTTTCACACAAGAAAATCGAAAAATCTTAAAGAAAACAAATTACTAAATTACTCAGAATGACTAAAATATTTTAAAAATAAGTTCTTAAATTCTATTTTAAAGATGCACTAATTCTTTCAAGAACCTTTTTGCGATCAAGTGGTTTTACAATGTAATTTTTTGCACCGCTTAGAAGTGATTTTTTAACCAATTCTTCTTTTCCCAATGCACTAACCATAACAACTCTCGCATTTTTGTCAAATTCCATGATTTTTTCCAATGCAGTAATTCCATCCATTCTAGGCATAGTAATATCCATTGTAACTAAATCAACATTTGGACAAAGTTCCTTATATTTATCAACGGCTTCTTTTCCATCTTGTGCTGTAGCAATAATTTCATAACCATCGCTTGTCAAAATCTGAGTAAGTTGTTTTGCGACGAACATTGAATCATCAACAATAAGTATACGGAATTTTGAACCATCTAATTTTATACCATCTGGTGCATGTTCACTTGATGTTAGAAAATCCTCTCTTGTCTTCATATCTATGCTCCTTTTTATTATGTACGCTCGCGAATTGCGACATTAACTTCAATCTTTCCATATTCAGTAATAAGGGGAACAATAAGTGCTTCAACATTTTCATTTGTGCCACTTAAAGCTGCAATTTCCATATTCTGACCAGCAAAAAGTGCTGGAGGTGTAAGATCGAATTTAAATCCGAGTTCATGAAGTTTTGTAACGGCTTGGCCTGTAATCAAATTTGCAAGTTCACTAATTGTTGATTTCGCTAAATCATCGAAAACTTCAAGTTTTTCACCATTCATTTTTGATGCAATATTAAGTGCTGTTTCGTAAGTCATATCAAAAACAACACGTCCTTCTACATCACCTGCAAGTCCAACTAAAGCAGCAACTCCCATAACAGGCATTGCTGTAGATTTTAAATATAAGTCGCCTCTTTTTACTTCTGCTCCGCCTAAAACTTCTTTTAGAACACTGTAAGAGGTTTCAACAAATGGATTAATGTACTCAACTCTCATTAAATTTCCCCCAAAATTAGAATCACTAATTTTTTAATATTATAACATAAAAACTTTATTTTGTCTTAAGTTTGTAAATTAGTAATTCAACTTTTATTGTTTTGAATAAAATCTTATGTTGCCCACCAAATTTTCTTTCCAACCAGGAATAGAAATTCTTTCATTTTCACCAAGAATTATAATTCCGTTACCTTTTACCTTTTCTTCAAAATCCGTTAAAACAGTTTTTTGTGAAGATTCAGGCAAGAAAGCAAGTAAATCCCTAGCAAAAACAACATCTATTGGCGGAAGACTATTATTATTAACACAATCATGGTATTCAAACATAATTGAGTCTTTAATTTCTTTTTTGAACGTATAATCACCAGTAACAGTTTTTGTTGTATAAGGTTGATACCAATCGTTGCTTGCTTCGTCAGTAAGATTCATTAACGGCGCGTTTGAAACATTTAACAAATCTGTGTCGTGACCATAAATTCTTATGCGAGCATTAGGATAACGTTTTTGCATTATACACGCTAAAGAATAAGATTCAAAGCCTTTTCCGCAACCAGGATTCCAAACAACAATATTTTTTGCAGAATTTTCTGGAAGAACTTTTTCGATTGCTAAAGCGTAAGATTCAGCCCACCAAGTTCCTGTATATTTTGAATAGAAAGGAGCAAGAAATTCGTCAGCGTCGTCTTCATTTTGAAGTTGTGTATTTTTTTCGCCACGTTCTTGAATCCATTCATCGTAACGCTTATTTACCCAATCTCTTGTAATATCATTTACATAAAATTTTTTGAAGTTTTTTAAAGAATCAGCAATAAAGTTAAGATCAACTTCTTTAGATTTTTGTTTTTGTTCTTGTTCAGAAATAGTTGGACTTGATTGAGTTTTTTCACTTGAAGTTTTGACATCAGAATCATCAGAATTAGACTTTTTTGCCGCGTGTTCTGATTGCAATTTTTCCATTTCGATTGCCGCTTGTTGGCGAACTTCCATTTGTCTTTTTACTTCTTTTTGGAATTCCTTTTCTTCTTCTGGAGATTTTACGCCGAAGATTTTGTTAATATCAAGCAAAATGTATAAGCGTTTGTCTGCTTCAACAACACCATAAATATATTTTATGTTTATATCACCAAACAAAGGATGTGGCGGTTGAATAGAAGATTTTTGAATTCCCACAACTTTATCAATAGCATCAACTACAACACCAAAAGTTTGTTCGCCAATATTTATGATAATCATATTTTCCAAAGCGTTTTCATCGTGTTCTGGAACATCAATATTAAAGAACAATCTTAAATCAATTATAGGAATAATGTCTCCGCGAAGATTATAAACGCCCAAGACAAAAGGCATAATATTTGGAACGTAAGTAAAATTACTTGCCTTAGCAATTTCTTTTACATTCATAATGTCGATTGCATAATCTTTTCCGGAAAGAGAAAAAGTTACCATTTTAAAATCTGGAATAGCAACTTGTTTTTTTTCTTTTTCTTGAACTGAAATATTTGATTCTGCTTCTTCTGTTACATTTGCGAGAACACTGAGTTTTTCTTGAATAGTTGCCATTTTATTATCCTCTAGTTACACTTTTTTCTGCTTCTGCTTCTCGAAGTTGCTGAGCACTTAATTCCTGACGAACTCCAAGTTCAAGAAGTTGACTAACATCAATAATAAGCGAAATAGAACCATCGCCAAGTACAGTCGCACCGGCAATTCCTGGAGAAGATGTAAACTGATCATGCAAAGGTTTTATAACAACATCTTCTTCTCCAATTAAAGCATCAACCATTACACCAATTTTCTTTTCTTGCGAACCAACAATTACTATAAAGCAATATTCGCCATCGTCGTGTTTTTTAATATTAAACAAACGATTTAATCTGAGAATTGAAATAACTTCGTTGCGAACATTCAAAACTTCATAATTGTCGATTGTGCTAATAGAATTTCGTTTTACTCTCTGACTTTCAATAACATTTGCGATTGGAATAGAGTAAACTTCTTTGCCAACGCGAACCAAAAGTCCTTGAATAATTGCAAGTGTAAGTGGAAGTCTAATAGAAAATCTTGAACCTTTGTCTTTTTCACTTGTTACGCTGATTGTGCCTTTTAACTTTTCAATCATAGTTTTTACAACATCAAGTCCAACTCCACGACCAGAAACATTGCTGATTTTATCACTTGTAGAAAATCCTGGTAAGAAAATTAAATCGTAAGCATCTTGATTTGTAAGAACTTTATTTGGACTAATAAGACCTTTTTTGATTGCTTTTTCTTTTACTTTTTCAACATTAATGCCACTTCCATCATCAATGACATCAATAACAATCATATTGCCTTCGTTTGTAGCTCGCAAAATAAGAGTTCCAGTTTCGTCTTTACCTAAAGCTTTTCTAACATCTGGAGTTTCGATTCCGTGATCAACAGAATTTCTTACGCAGTGCATAATTGGATCTAGCAAATCATCAACAACTGTTTTATCAAGCTCTGTGTCTTCACCTTCAATAACAAGATTAACTTTGCGATTTAAATCTTTGCTCAAATCTCTAACAACACGCGGAAATCTGTTAAAAATAGTTCCAATTGGAACCATTCGAATTTTCATAACGCCTTCTTGAAGCTCGCTTGTAATTCGTCCCAAATTTTGTGTTGTAGCACGATATTTTGTAGAAGAAGCCTTAAAATCATTTTCAAAAGCATCAAACCAAGTAGTCATATCGCCATATTCTTCTGCGATTTTTTGGCGAATTTCTTTAACTGACTCTCCGTTTTTTGCATTTTCTATCAATTTTGGAAGTAAATCCAAAAGTTTGTGCTGTTTATCTTTGTAACTTGCGTTTAAGTTTTGTAAACGAACTTGCAAATCTGCCATATGAAGTCCATTTTGATTAAACGCCGCTTTTGTAATAACTGTTTCACTTACAAGATTCATAAGATTGTCTACACGCTTAGAATCAACACGCAAAATTGAACCCGCTTGATTAACCGCGTGTCCTGTAGGTGGCAAGGTTTTCTTTGCTTGCTGAACATTTGTATTTGTTGCAGGAACGTTTTGTGAAGCCTTAGTTTCTTGACTTTGTGCTGGGCTTTGTTCGGTTTGTTCTGAACTTTGACTAGCATTTTCTGAAGTAACCGGCGTTGAACTTTCTGCAATTTTTAATTCACTTGGAGAAATTTGAATTGGATTTGATTGACTTGGCTGACTTTGTGAACTTGCACCAGAAGAAGCAGAATTTGCAGTTTGAGATGCAGTTTTTTGAGCAGAAAGTTCTGGATCTTCAACTAAATGAGCGTCAGTTGCTAAAGTTACATCATCAAGATATGAACAATCTTCAAGTTCTTCTGCACTAGAAGCAGTTGCAATATAATAAATAACTTGCGGATGAAATTCATCTTCGTAAAGTGCTTCAAAATCAGGAATAGTTTTTAAAACCGAGCCACAATTTTTTAAAGCAGCGAAAACTTGAATTCCGCCAACACTATTCATTGGATTTGATTCATCAAAAGTTACATTTATATACCAAAGTTTTTGATTTTCTGGAGTCGCTTCTTTAAGTTCGTTATATTCTTCAACAGAAAGTGGCGGAACTGGAGGCATTTGATTTGCTGAACTTGCAGAACTTGTCGCTTGAGTAGGAGCCGAAGCAGAAGACGCTTGGCTTGCCGAACTTTGCGAACTTGGCTGAGAAACCGCAGAACTTTGAGCTTGACTTGCCTTTGCCGCACCTAAAAGACTCGATGGAATTTTTGGCGGAGCGGATTTTTTAGCGGCTTTCGCTGGAATATAAGATTTTATTTTACTAACAAGACCTTCAACACTTTCTTGATAAACAGAACCAGAACTTCTTGCTTCGAGCATTGCCTTGATTGTGTCAATCGCAGTCAGCAAAACATCAACAATTTCTTCAGAAACTGTAACAGTTCCGCTTCTAAGAGCATCAAGTAAATCTTCTACGTCATGACAAAAAGTTGCAAGTTCCGTCATTTCAACAGTTGCAGAACCACCTTTTAAAGTGTGAGCCGCACGGAAAATTTCGTCGATTGCATCATGATTTGAAGGGTCATTTTCTATTACAAGAATATTGCTTTCAAGAACTTCAACTTGCTGTTCTGCTTCTGCAAAAAAGTCTTTAAGAAGTTCTTCATTATTAGCGTCAAGATAATCACTCATACATAATATTTTAATCGCTTATTTTCATAAGTCAAGATATTTCAGGATTTTTTGAAAGTGCAAAAACAAGTTATTTTTCTGCAAGTAAGTTTAAAAAATCCGCAAAGTAGAAAAACCTTTGACAGTTCAGTTTAAAGATATAAAATAAATTTGCCGAAATTTTATTATAAGAAAGAAGTTTCAAAATTTAAGATTATCAGATCAAGTCCGATAATGACATATTAAGTTTTGAAATTTTTTAAGAGAAATTGGAGGTTTCTTTGAAAAAGTTTTTACTTTCATTTATTTCATTATTTTTTGTTTCTCCACTTTTTGCGATTATGCCTTTTTTTACAGGTTATGCAGGATTTTTAACAGACATTGGAAACGATTCTAATTCCGAAGAAAATAAAATTTTTGATCCAGAAATTACAGCCGAAGCTTATTTTAGTGGACAATTAGATTTTAATGGAAAACTTTTGTTGCGTGGCGAATTTTTTATAGAAGCAAATGATCTTGTAGAGCAAAATTTTTTTGAAGATCCCACAAGCGAAAATGCTTTTTTTAGAATTGAAGAACTTTCCGCAACTTACAGACTTTCTTCAGCAAGTTCGTCGCATTATTTTAGTGCGTTTTTAGGAAATTTTCAGCCGATTGGAAGTGACGTTTTTCTTCAGCAACAATTTGGAATTAAGCCAATCGCTTCGTTTTTTACAGAAAGTTGGCACGGATTAAGTGGCGCTTCGGTTTATCCTTTTTATGGAGCCGGACTTTCTTACGTTTTAAATCCATCTTTTCCCTGGGCTTTGGGATTTTTCTTTTACGTAAACACTCAAACAGAAGATGAAACTACAACAAACATTCTTAATTCTGATGTAAGATTTGCGAGCGTTCTTTCTTGGCTTACGGCGGACGTTTCTGCAGGACTTTCATTTCCGCTTGAAAATTCTGATGATGCTGGAACAGAAGTCATTTTAATAGTAAGAAAAGTGCAACTTCACGCAGGTTTTGATTTGCTTTTTGGAAACAAAAATACTTTTTCATTTTTCTTGCAAGGCGGATTTAATAAATTTACGCTCAATCCTTCAAGGTCAAATTCTAGCGACAACAAACTTTCGTTCAGCGATTTGTATTTTATTGTTGAACCGCGATTTGCTTTGCGACAATGCAATATTGATTTTTCATTGTTCAATATTCCGTCAGAAAGTGCCGACGATATGCTTTACTTAAAACACATTGTTTCAAGCGATTCTTCGATTACAAATCTTTTGGGAGCAAACCTTTGCGTAGTTACGGACAATCTTTATTTGGGAAATGTGAACTTTACGTTTGGAATTCACACAACATTTTGCTTTACTGATTCAGTGCTCGCTGATGCAATTTCTTCTCCAGCGAATATTTTGTCTTGGAACAAAGAACTTTATGTAACGCCATTTACTTCAGTTCCGGTTTTTGGTGGCGAAGTTAAAGCGGAAATTTCTGCTAGCATTTTTGATTTGATTTCTTGGGCGAACGTTAAAAACGCATTTAGAGCAAGCGTCGGTTTTAGAAGCCAATTCTAAGGTTTGTAAAAAAAACTGGCGGTTTTGTTAGACAAAGTCTTAGCACAAAAAACTGCATAAAACTGCAAAAAGTGGCGGTAGATTCTGCAACTAAAAGTAATCTTGTAGTTTCGACCTTGCGGTTGCTGAACTCACAACGAAGTTTCTAGTGGCGAAGTCGAAGTTCAACCACTGTGCTAAGCCAATAACAAAATTCGCTCAAAAATACTAAAAAACCACAGCCACTGTTAAACAAACTACAAATTAAGATTTTTTAGCCGAGTACACGCTTCTTTTATGTCAGATTTGTGACCAAACGAACTAAAGCGTAAATAAGATTCGCCTGAAGGCCCAAAACCGCTGCCCGGAGTTGTAACAACATTACATTCTTCTAAAATTTTGTCAAAAATGTCCCAACTTTTCCAGCCAGGAAACTTAACCCACAAATAAGGAGAATCGCCAGTAAAATAAACTTTTACGCCAGCCTCGCTAAAATTTTTGCTAGATAATGCTTCTTTAATCATCTTGGCATTTTCCAAATAATAGTCAACCAAAGCGGTAGTTTCTTTAATTCCTTCTGGATCCAAAGCCGCAAGTCCGCCACGCTGAGCAATATTTGACGCTCCGTTAAAAAGCGTTGTCATTACGCGATTCCAATCTTGCTTAACTGGAGTTCCGTCTTCAAACTTTAATTCTGAAGGCACAACCGACCAACCAAGTCTAACGCCTGTAAATCCTGCGAGTTTTGAAAATGAATTTACTTCGATTGCACATTTTCTTGCACCAGAAATTTCGTAAATAGTTTTTGGCAATTTTTCGTCGCGAATAAAAGCACAATAAGCGTTGTCGTAAATTATTATACAAGAATTTTTGTTTGCAAAATCAACTAATTTTTTTAATTGAGCCTTTGTTGCAGCTTTTCCAGTGGGATTGTTTGGTGAACAAAAATAAATTAAAGTATTTGGAGCAATTACGCTTAAATTTGGAAAAAAATCATTTTCAGCAGTGCAAGGCAAATAAGTAACGCCTTTATACGCACCTTTTTGATTCGCTTTTCCAGCTGCACCAATAATCACACTTCCGTCAATATAAACTGGATACGCTGGATCTTGAACTGCAATTTTTGTTTTTCTTCCGAATAAAGTTTGAATTCTAGCAATATCACATTTTGCTCCATCAGAAATAAAAACTTCGTCGGCACTTGCCATTTTTGGATACATAACTTCGGCAATTTTTTGGCGCAATTCAGTTAAACCTTGCTCATCGCCATAACCAGAATAACCTTCTTTTGTGCCTAAACCTTTTACGTAGTCAAGCATTGCTTTTGTAATGTGTTTTGTTAAAGGTTCAGTTGTATTTCCAATTCCTAAACTGATGATTTTTGCATTAGGATTTTTTTCTTGATATTCACGTCTTCGTTTTGCAACTTCTGGAAATAAATATCCTGCAGAAAGATTTGAAAAGCCTTCGTTTCGCTCTATCATAAAACACCTCGTTTTTTAGTTTTATTGATTTATTTGCTGATTTTTATTGATTGATTACGAGTCGATTATATCAGTTGAAAAAATCTTATACAATTAAAGTATGAAATTTTTTGTGCTAACCGTTAGTAGATTCTTCGCTTTGCTCAGAATGACGTGGCAACCGCAAGTTTTTTTGTGGAAAACTGGCGGTTAACTATGAAATAAAAAAATGCACGGAAGCGAGGTTTAACCGACCTAAAGATCGCTACTTTGAAAAACAATCTGCACAAATGAGAGAAACGAACGCGGAAGCCGTTTTTCAAAGTAGTGTTCTTGATGGAAGTGCATTTTTTTATTTTTCGTGCTAAGTGCCAAGTTTATCGCGTTAAGTGGTCAGTTTTTTTGTCTTAATTAAAATCGGAAAAGTAAAGACAAATTCTGCGTAAGTGTCAACAATGCTATTTACTGAAATTTTGCCGCCGTGAGCACTTGCAATTACATTTGCAATCGAAAGTCCAAGTCCATAACCGCCAGTTTTTCTTGCTCGCGAAGAATCAGAACGATAAAATCTTCTAAAAATTCTGTTTAAGTCCTTTGCTTCAATTCCATAACCAGTGTTGTAAACCTTTACAAAACAATTGTTTGAATCAGAAAGTCCAACGGAAACTCGAATTAAATCATCTTTTTCAGTATTTTTAAAAGCATTGTCAAGCAAAATAACCGCCAAACGTTTTATTTTTTCTTCATCGCCACAAACTTTTATGCAAGAATTTGGAATATCCAATTCAAAACGCTTAGAATTTTCAAAAGCGACGCTTTCAAAAGGCAAAACTGCACATTTTACGGCGCCACACAAATCAAAAGTCGTAATATTTAATTCATTTTTTCCAGCGTCATCTTTTGCAAGATAAAGCAATTCTTTAACCAAAGTTGACATTCGCTCGTTTTCAGTTTTTATGTAAGAAATCCATTTGTTTTGCGGAAATTCTTGCTCTAAAACAGAAATATTTGCACTTATTACAGCGATTGGAGTTTTTAATTCGTGACTCGCATCGGCAATAAATCTTCGCTGATTTTGGATTGATTCATAAATTGGTTTCATAACCGACAAACTAATTGCCCAAGAAATTTCGTAAGAAAATAAAAGTGAAATTGCAAAAATCACAAGTGAAGCAAGAGCAAATTTTTTTTCTTGAATAAAATCATTTTTTCGGTCAAGAATAATTAAAAGCGTACGATTTTCGTAATTTGCAAAGTGAAAAGTATAACCTTGAAATTTTTTTAATCGGATTTTATTTGAACTTTTATACAAAAGTGCCTTGTAAACTAAAAATTCTGGACTAAAATCAAGCGGTTCAAATGCAAAAGTTTTTATAAATTCATAACTTGAGTTGTGAGAATCAATAAAAACTGAACAATAATTTATAAATTCATCTGGAAAATATTGAAAATTTGATGATTCATTAAAATCTGAAGTTTTAAAAGCATTTTTATAAAGACTTGAAGAACTTTTTATTTGTGAAAATTTTTGATTTTTTGATTTTGAAAAATTAAGAATTTCTTTTTGAGTTGAAGGTTTATAAATTCCGCCATTTTTTACAACTTGATTTACAAATCTTTGTGCTTTTATTGCGTTTGAATCGCTTAGGTAAAAATTATAACCTAAAATTACTATAAACATAATAAAAGCAATATTTAGCAAAGTTGTTATA
>CAZLXK010000082.1:0-10007 GCA_964563305.1 uncultured Treponema sp. | reverse complement strand
TCTATCCACTATATTTGTTACCAAATATATCCAGCAATCTACCCACAGTATAAGTTCGGAACAACAAACTGCTATCTGATTTTGCTCCAAATGAGGTTTACTTATGCCATTATTGTTGCCAATAATGCGGTAGTCTCTTACACTGCCTTTTCACCCTTACCTAAAACAAAAGATTTAGGCGGTTATTTTCTGTAGCACTTTCTGTCAGAAACTAGGTTATGCCATAAAATAACAACTACTATTTTCTGCCTGGTGATTACCCAGCATTTTTTCCGAAGGAGCCCGGACTTTACCTCACAATTTAAATTTATCATCAAAATTAAATTGTGCGACCATGTATCCTTAAAATTATTTTTTACTCAAAATCTGAAGTTAAGCCTTCATCCTCCAAGAGATTTTCGGCATTCTCATCAAAATCTTCATCTTCCAAAAGTTTATCTTCGTCGTCTTCACCAAGTAAGTTTCCAGAATCTTCCAATGAAAAGAAGTTTGAATCATCTGTACTTTCTTCATAAAACAAAATTCTACTACAATAAGGACAAAATAGAATTTTTTCGCCTTTATGAACTTCGTTTGCGAATTGAGCAGGCAAAATCATATGACAACCATCACAAACATTTCCTTTTACTGCAACAATACCTTTTCTATTTCGTTTTATAATTCTTTGAAATTTAATAAGAATCTCTTGTTCAATTCCATCAGAAACATCCTTTTCTTCGTTTTTTAGTTCTTCAAGTTTTGCATTATAAGTAGCAAGTTCTTGTTCTTGAGACGCTTTTGTTTTATTTAATTCATTTTCGTTAAAGTCAATAGAAGATTTTTTTTCTTCAAGAATATCATTTAGTTCAGAAAGTCGTTTTTCTTCACGCAAAAGTTCTTTTCTGATAGAATCCTCTTGTTCTTGTGCATCAGAAATTTGCTTTTCAAGGATTTCATATTCACGATGAGTTTGAATATTATCCATATTTTTTTCATTTTCTTCACGACTTTTTGTAATTTCTTCCAAAGACGCTTTTAATTCACTAACATGTTTTTTTTCATTTTCATATTCTGAATTTTTTTGGATATATTCTTTTCTTTCTCTTTCCAATGATTCTGTATTTCCAATCAATCTTTTTGGCAAATCTTCAACTTTTGATTCAATTTCATATCTTTCTGCAAGAACATCTTGTAAACTCTTGAGTTTTTCGAGTTTTTCCTTCATTTGCATGCTAAATAACCTCTAAATAAATTACTAGTAAATAATTGTATAAAATTTAAAGTTTTATGTCTATAAAAAAAACACTTGAGTTAAAAAATATAATAAAGTCATTTTCCAAAACGTATAAATTTTATAAAATCAACTGTCGATATAATCTTTTAAGCCAGAAGCTCTTCTCGGATGACGCAATCTCCTTAAAGCTTTTGCTTCAATTTGACGAATACGTTCTCGCGTTACATTAAAATACAAACCAACTTCTTCCAAAGTAAGCGAATAACCATCATCAAGTCCAAATCGCATTTTTAAAACTTCTTGTTCTCTTTCTGGCAAAGTATTTAAAACTTGACGTAATTGTTCTTGCAAAAGAATATATGCAGTTTGATTTGCTGGATTTTCAACTTCCTTATCTTCAATAAAATCACCTAAAGAACTGTCTTCTTCTTCGCCAATAGGAGTTTCAAGTGAAATTGGTTCTCGAGCAACATTTTTAACTTGTTTAACTCGAGAAACTGGCCAAGAAAGTTGAGTGGCAATTTCTTCGTCAGTTGGTTCACGACCTAATTTTTGAACAAGTTGACGACTTTCTCTTACAACTTTATTTATTTGCTCAATCATATGAACAGGAACACGAATTGTTCTTGCTTGATCACTTATAGAACGCGTAATTGCTTGACGAATCCACCAAGTTGCATAAGTTGAAAATTTATAACCTTTTCGATATTCAAATTTTTCAACCGCTTTTATAAGCCCAATATTTCCTTCTTGAATTAAATCGAAAAGTTGCAATCCTCTATTTGTATATTTTTTTGCAATAGAAACGACCAAGCGAAGATTTGCATTTATAAGTCGATTTTTTGCTTTTTCAAGTTGAATTCTTCCTCGTTCAATTTGATTTTTCATGTCAAGAATTTCATCAACTGAATTTTCAAAATCATATTCCAAATCTCGCAATTTTCTTTCAATTTTTTGAATATCAGTATAATCAGATCGAATTTCGTCAGCAGTAAGACCTAATTCTTTTTCAAGTTTTACAGATTCTGTATGAATAGCAAGTCGGCGACCAATACTTCTTAAGCCAGCAGCATCAGAAATACGAAGTCTTTTCATTCTTTTTTCTTGAATAAGATTGTATTCTTCGATTTTTTTAGAAGCATCTATAAATTTTGCACTGAAATTTTCAATTTCTTCAACTTGAATATCAACATTTTGCAGATTTTCTTTTATTGTATTACGAAGTACCTGCAATTTTTCATTTTTAAAAATCGCAACACTTGGATCTTCTCCGTGAAGTTGTTTTTTTAATTGCATATATTCATTCATTGGCTCTTTTATAAGCTTCATTGTGTCAAGATAACAACTTCTAAGTCGGCGACGTTCAGACATTTCTTCATTAATTTCTTTGCGAGCTTTGCCAGGTTCATGCGGATCAATTCTTTTAAAAATCTTATGCGAAATTTGATAAAACTCAGGAATAATCATTCCAGAATTTTTAATTACGTTTTTAATTATATTCTGACCATCTTCCATTTGCTTTGAAAGAATAACTTCTTGTTCCGCAGTAAGCAAATGTTCTTTTCCGATTTCTCGCAAATAAAGTCTAATTGGATCATCTATATTTCCATCTTTATCATTTGCAACAAGACGATGTTTATCTGTTTCGTCAGAAACTTTTTCTTCGTCATCAAGATCTTCATCATCAACATCATCGTCTTCGTCGTCAAGAATGTCCGCTTCTTCCATAACTTGAACTTTATTTTTTGTGAGTAATTGCAAAACTCCTTCCATTTTTGGTGAATTCACAAAGTCGGCTGTAAGAATTTCTGTAATTTCGTCCCAAGAAATAATTTGTTTTGGACTTGCATATTCAATAAGTTTTTTTACAGCTGGATCTTTTAAAAGTTCTTCTTCTGAAATTTCACCTTGTTCTTCCATTTCGTTTTCAATTTTTTGAGCAGCGGAAAGTTTTTCTTCAGAATCAAATGATTCATCTTCAAGATTATCTTCAAATTCATCTTGCATTGAATCAAGTTCTTGATTTAAATCTGATTGAGATAAAATTTCACTTTCTTTTGAATCTTTATTACTTTTAGTAGATTTTGTTTTTTTTGCAACAGACGATAATTTTTCTTTTTTTTCATCAAAATCTACAAGTTCATCTTTTAAAACTTCTTTTTTTATTGTTTTTTTAGAAGAAATTAAATTTTCATCTTTTGATTTAGAAGATTTTTTGGTCATTATTTGTCCTTAATTTCTAATATTTTTGTATCAATTTCCATTTTTTGAATGACATATTTTGAAAGATTTTCTATATCTTCTTTTAGCGAACTTTTACTTGTAAAAGAAATTTTTGTTTGTAAATCCAATCTTTTCCTTTCCAAAGAATTTAGTTTTAAAAGTTTTATACTATCTTGCACTGATTTTGTTGTACATTGAGAATATTCATCCATAGATTTAAAAATTAACGCTTTTAAATCATCATCTTCAATGCGATTTAATATATTGCTTACAGAAAATATATCGGCAGTAAAACATTCATCCATAATGGCAAATAATTTTTTAGATGGTTGTTCAACAAGATCATCAACTGAGATTTCATTACGCATTTGTTGGAAAAGTTTTGAATTATCGGTAACAGCTGTTAAAACAGCACGCAGTTCAGCAGTATTTTTTACTTTTTCTTTTGTCGCTGAATCTTTCTGCTCATTTGTTACATTGAAGTTGCGTTTAGAAATTTGGTTACGGTTATAAAAATCTTTTCGAACCGCCTCCTTTTCTATTCCGTATGCTTGACATAATTGTTCAAGACACGCATCTTTCTGCACATCAGATTGAATAGAATCAATGTATTCAAAAAACTCTAAGCAAGCCTTTGCTCTATTTTCGGGAATTTCTTTTGGATACAAAGACAACAATCTAGTCAACAGAAAATCATTGTCTAAAATAGCGGCATTAACTTCGTTTGTCAAGTATTCTGCACCGAAGTTAAGCATAATTTCTGCAGGATCTTTTCCTCCTTTTAATTGGATAATTCTTACATTTAAATTCTGCTGGCGAATCATTTTTATTGCTCGAATTGTTGCTTTTTGTCCGGCTTCATCAGAATCTAAAGAAAGATAAATTGTTTCGACATAAGGTTTTAAAAGTAAGATTTGTTCATCCGTTAAAGCAGTTCCTAAAGGAGCAACCGCCCAAGTTATTTTGCACTGATGATAAGCGATACAATCCATATAACCTTCGCAAATTATTACTTTTTTATTTTCGCGGATTGATTTTTTCGCAAAATTAAAAGCATACAAAAGACTTCCCTTTTTATATTGAATTAAATCGCCAGAATTTAAATATTTTGGAGATTTTGAACTATCGCCTCGCAAAAACCTTCCGCCAAAAGCAACAACATCACCATTTTTATCAAAAATTGGAAACATCAATCTGTCGTTAAAAAAAGAAATTTCTGGATATTTTGAACTAAAAAGCCCAGACTTATTTAAAAAATCGTCAGTATAATTCTTTTTTTTAAGAAATTCTCTAAGCCATTTTCGATTTTGCGGACTATAGCCAAGTTTAAATTTTTCAAGAGTTTCTCGCGTTAAGCCTCGCTTTGTAATGTAATCGTAAGCGAATTTTCCTTCTTGACTTTCAAGCAGCAAATAATGGAAAGAAGTTGCAACTCGATTATATAAATTTATATATTCAGCCTTTTGTTTTACAAGCGGATCTTCTTTTAAGGCTTCATGCCCTTTGCTTTCATAACGAAGTGTAATTCCAGTTTTTTTTGCAACAATTTCAACAGCTTCTGGGAAAGAAACTTTTTCCATTTCTTGAATAAAATTAAAAACAGTTCCGCCAGAATGACAAGAAAAACAATAATAAAATTTTTTTTCAGGACTCACAGAAAACGATGGAGTTTTATCAGTATGAAAAGGACAATTTCCCCAAAAATCCGCACCTTTTCGAGTTAATGGAACATATTCGCCAATTATGCTAACAATATCGGCTCTGTTTGTAACTTCATCAATGCTTTCTTGCGAAATGAAATTTGACATTTTTTATAAACCTTTTCTTACATTCTAAAATAACAATTTTTCACAAACTTTCAAAATTTTTTAGGAAAGTTCTAACAATTTTTTTAATTTTGAATTAGCAAAGTTGATATTTTTAATTATTTTGAAACATAATTTAAATTTTCTGCAGCAATATGTTCATCAAAACTATCAGAAAATGTGTGTCTTCCAGTTTTTTCATCAGTTAAAACAAAATAATAATATGAGGTTTTTGCAGGATTTATTGCCGCATTTAAGGAAATTTTTCCTGGATTAGAAATTGGACTTGGCGGTAAGCCTGCATATTTATAAGTATTGTAAGGACTATTGATTTTTAAATCATCATAAGTAATTCTTTTAGGATGCGGGCGACCTTGAATTTCTGTAATTATATATTCAATCGTTGCACAAGAATAAAGTCCAATATTATATTTCATTCGATTTGTAAAAACGCTAGAAATTAAAACTGCTTCTTCTGGAATTCTATATTCACGCTCAATAATCGACGCTAAAATTACTTTTTGATAAAGTTCATCAGAAGACAAAGAAAGAGCATTTGGAATATCTTTAAGTTTTTCATAAAAATTTGAAATCATTAAATTAAGAATTTCTTTTGCTTCCATATTTGGCGTAAAAAAATATGTGTCTGGAAAAAGATAACCTTCAAAAGATTTTGCATTTAAATTGTATTCTTGAAGAAGATTTTGATTATGACAAGCATTTATAAAATCAGATTTTGAGCAAACGCCATTTTCTTCTAGCAAATTTGCAATTTTTGTAATTGTTAAACCTTCGGGAATTGAAACAGAAATATATTCTTGTTCTCCTGATTGTAAAAGATTATAAATTTCTTTTAGCGACATTGAGCTTTTTATTGTATAAACTCCGCTTTTTAAGACAAAATTGGAATTTTTATTAAACAAATTAAATCTTGCCGCAAAATAAAGTGCGTTTGAAGATTTTATTAAGTTTTTGTCTTTAAGTTCTTGAGCGACGCTTGATATGGAAGTTCCATTAGGAACACGAATTTTTTCAGTTATAGAATTTTCTTCTTTGCTTAAAGGTGCAGTTAAATAAGAGAAAACGCTTATCGATAAAACAATCAAAATTGAAATTATCGCAAAAAACCAAGAAATTATTTTTAAGAAAGTGTGATTTTTTGTTTTTTTTGAAGACATTTCTTTTGATTCCAAATTATTTGATTTTGTTGATTTTGACATTTTTTGTTAAACCTCAAAATTTTGCTGATTTTATAAGATTTAAAACAGTTTTTTGTTCAGACTTTTACAATTTTTTTCTAAATTATAATTCTATTTCTTGACCTTCTGTAGCTGTAAACAAATTTATTTTATGAGCTTCAATATATCTTTTGTATTCTTGACCAACATTTAAAATTGAATCTAATTTTTTGTCATCATAATTTGGTTCGTGATGAAAAAGATATAAATTTTTTACATTCCAAACTCTAGCAAAATCAATTGCTGTACTAAAAGAAGTGTGTCCCCAATTTTCTTTTTCAATAGCTTCCATATCTGTGTATTGACTGTCCAAAACAAGAACATCAGCATCCTTAAAAAAATGATTTTTTAATTCAGTTTTATCAAAATCTTTTGTTTGAAGTTCAGCGTCTGTGCAATAAATAAATTTTTTGCCATCTTCTTCAAAAGAAAAAGCGTAAGCAGAACCTGGATGTTTCATTCGATGAGAATTTATTTTTAAACCATTTAATTCAAAACTTTCGTCTTCTTTTATCAAATGAAATTTAACTTGTTTTTGAACTGAATGCCAACAAGCATTTTGCGGAAAATAAGGCACAGAACTTTGATTTTTTAAATATTCTTCAGCCTTTGGAAAGTTAGAAAAAATTTCAATTTTGGCTTTTGGATTAAAAGATTGTGTGAAAAAAGGAAATCCTTGAATATGATCCCAATGAAAATGTGTTAAAAAAATATAATAATGCAAATCTTTTGGTTGCTTTCCGAATTGTGAAAAAAATCTAAAACCAGTTCCGCAGTCAAGAATAATTTGTGTTCCATTTTTTGAAGTAAGTTCCAAACAAGCTGTGTTTCCGCCAACTGTTCCGTAAATCCAAGTTGGCAATGTTGACAAAAACTTCATTTTTGATTCTTCACTTTTTGCATCTTCTGGAGTAATTCTTGAAATTGCCGCTGCTATTTTTGCTTGAATTTGTTCAGATGAAATTGGAGTTGGCAAAGAACCTCTTACTCCCCAAAAATGTATTAACACAAAAGCCTCCGCATATATTATAATAAGTTTTTTTGAGGAAAACAATTACGGCACGCTTTTGTTATTAACACTTTTGTTTATTTGTAAAAATCGCTAAATAGCAAAATATCTAAAATTTTCCGCCACCAAGAGTCGCTGTTAATTTTAGAGAAACTGTCGGTTTTGAATCTAAAGTTTCCATTGTGATGTAAGGTCCTGCACTAAGCGTAAGTTCGTCGATTGGACTGTAATTTAACATTGCGGAAAAAGTCGCTGAACTTAAAAAACTTGTGCTTATTCCGTAAGCTTCAAAAATACTTTTGTATGTTGCAGAAAGTTCTTCTTTTCCAAAGTTTATCATTCCAAAAAGGCTTGCAGTTACATCAGTTGTGCCAAAAATACGTCCAAAATTTGCTAAAAATGCGATGTTGTGCCCTTGCGTTAAATATTGGTGAAGTTCATCTTTGTCATTTCCGTCGTAATAATATTGGGAAGCAACTGTGATTGAAGGAGTTTTCCAATATCGACTTACGCCAAGCGTCGCTTGAAAAATATTCGTTTTGTTTTTCCAATCATCTTTTGAATTTTCCCATTCTGATCTTGCTCCGTACTGATAAACTGCTTCAGCAAAAATGCTTAAGTTTTTTAAACTTCCGCTTGCCGTAAACATTGCTTTTGGTGCGTTTTGATATTTGTAAAATCCGCCAAGTCCAAGTTCCCATCCGCCAAAAACAAAATCTAGTTTTGAAGCAAGTGCCGTGTCGCGTAAATAAGTTTGTGCTGAGTAAGACGAGTTAAAATCCGTAGAAGGAATTAAGTAAAACCAAAGACAATTTTGATTTCCTGGAAAAACAATTTGCGTTCTTAAATTTAAACTTCCGTCAACTTGTTCATCAACATCTTCTGGATCGATTGAAGATGTATTTATCATATCGCTAACTGGGCTAAAAAAATATCCAGTTCCCCAAGTTACTGTGTGAAGCCCAAATCTAAAAAATGCTCGCTCTTTAATTGAAAAATCTGTAAAAAGCTCTTTTACTTTTAAATAATCTAAAACTGAAACTTGTGTTGAATAATATGTTGTTCCAAAAAACTCAGAAGCATTCGTTTGTGCCGAAGCGGAACTTTTAAAAGGATAAGCAAGTCCGAATTTTGTGTACATTCTTAAAGTTTGAGTTGGGCGTGCGTCTACACTTAAAAATGCATTTACTTTTGGTGTTAAAGTTGTATCTTTAAGATGATTTTCGAAATTCTCATCATCGTCTGCCCAAAGCGTTGTTAAACTTGAAAGTGATGTTTCAAAAGTTCCTCCAAGTTTTATGCTTCCGTTTTCGAAAAGTGTTCCGTGATTTATTTCGTCAGTTCTGGAATCTTCAGTTAAAGTCATTTCGTCAATTCCATCGTTATCGAAGAAAAATAAATCATCATCGGATTGTGCAAAGAGATTTAAACTTGTAAAAATCAAAAGTGATAAAGCAAAAAATATTTTCTTTTTCATAAAATTTCCTTAACTAACAGTTTTTTTTATTGCGTTGTGTCTTAGAAAACGCGTTAGGCAATGGAACACCTGCAAAGCAGTTCGCAAATTGCGGTAGTTTCGACTAGGCTCAACCACCACTTTTTTAATTAATTCAAGCCTTCCAAGTACGCTTTTGTAAAAATTCTGTCTGGCAAAGCATCAAAAGTTAAATCTGAAACAATTTGCTGCGTATTTTCGCCTTTGTTGAGTTCATCTCGCAAAAGTAATTGTGTTGGAACATAACCGGATGGAACTTTTGTGTATTTTGGAATTAAAATTGTTCGCATAAGTCTGCCTGAACCAGAAAAATCTTCTTCTTTTAGTGTGAGCGGAATGTCTTTTCTGATGTAATATTTTACTTTTGAATAAGAAGGTTCGGTTGTTTTTGCCGTAAGTGTAATTATATTTACAGGAAATTTTCCTAAAGTGCCTTCTTCAAATGCGACAACATTATAATTATCTCTCCAATGAGTTTCGCTTCTGTTTACATCATCAATTTTTACATCAGAATCGCCAAGTGCTTCTTTTATTGAAGTATGCGTAAATTTTCTACTGATTGGATCGTACGCCCAAAGATTGTCTCCGTCCATAAGATAACCGTTTCCTTTGTCGGCTTCTGGAAAAAGTTGAACGATTGTCATTTTATCTTCATCGGTTCGTTCAAAAATTTTGTATTGAAGATTTTCTTTTGGTTTGTTTGGCTTTTCGATGATTAGTGAAATTGTTGCTGAATAATCGCCGTGATAGGCTAAAACATCGTCGGTTGATTCCATAATTTTAAACGCCTTTTCCGAAGTTTCACTATCAACTTGGGCAAAAAGATTTAAACTTGCAAAAATTAAAAGTGCTGATATAAAAATTTTTCTTTTCATATAAAACTCCAAAATGTATGTTTTTTTTCAAGCGTTGTGTCGCTTGAGGCTTAAAAAAAATTATTTTTTTTATTTTTTATTTAATTTTATTTCAAGAACCTCAATCACCGTTAACTTCTAACTTCTAACTACTTAATTGTTCTAAGTGC
>CAZLXK010000081.1:0-10073 GCA_964563305.1 uncultured Treponema sp. | reverse complement strand
AAACAAAATTTTTCTTTATGCTCAAAATGGCAGCAAATACTTTTTTCAACAAGTTCATATTTTTTTAATCATTTTAAAAAGTCAAATCAAAATTTAATTAAAATTTAATAATTTACTTAAAATTTATGAATAAAGATAACGTTCCGGAAAATTTTTCAATTTCTCTTGTAATTTTAGACATAATTCCTGTCTTGTTTTTTGCTTTAAGCAGTTTTTTTATTGCTTATAAAATTCATAGCAAACTTTTTACTTTTGGTGCATTGCTTTGTTTTTGTGCTGGATTTTGTAAAGTTCTTTGGAAATTTATAGTTGTTGTTGCTAAGAAAAATATTCGACTTTTGTTTGTTCAACTTAGATTTTTTATGCCTTTAGGTTTTGTTTTTATGATTATTTCAATTATTTTGTTTAGAAATCAAATTGATTGGAAGCTTATTTCAAATTTAATATTTTCTCTTCCGCAGATAATTTTTTTTCCTTTAGGAATTCTTGGAATGATTTTTATGGGAATTTTCGCTTTTACTTTGGACAGCAAAGATTTAAAATCAAATTGGATTGAAGAAATTACAAACGGACTTTCGCAAATTTTTATTTTTTTAGGAATTGTTTTTTCGGCTTTGTAATTTCGCTCGTTGCACTTCGACGTTGCTTAGCATTCGCATAATCGAAAGCACAAATTTTTTATAGTGACAGATTCCGATGCTTCGATAAACTCGCAAACCTCAAGTTCGGAATGACAATTTTTCAATAATCGTGTGATGACGACTTTTTTTATTTTAGAAAAGTTAAAATTTGAGTTATTTTATATTTTTTGTTAAATTTAATTTATGGATAAATCAAATCAGCAAATTAAATCTAAAATCGAAGAAAAAAATAATTTTTTTAAAAACTTTATAAATGAGCGACAATTAAATAATTTTTTAGAACTTCTTCAACTTAAATCAGAAATTGCTAAAAAAAATTATCTCCCAACGCCAAATTTTTCATTTCTTTCGGAAGTTGCACAAAAAAAACTCAGCGAAATCTTAAATCGTTCACAAACTAAAAATCATTTGCAATTAGAAAATCCAAAATCGCTTATAGAAAAACTTTCAAATTATGATGACTTGGAAAATCAAGTTAAACTTATGAAATATATAAAACGCGTAAATCAAACTGCGGCGAATAAGTTGCTTGAAGATGAAGAATTTGCGAAAAAATTTATTGAAAACGAAACTTTTGACGCTGTAATTCTTTCTGTGGATATTCGACGTTCAACAGAACTTATGCTAAAATGTTCTTCTGCAAAAAATTATGCTAAATTTATTACTTTGATTGCTTCGGAATTTGAAACTGCGGTAAAAAATCGATTTGGTGTTTATGATAAATTTACTGGCGACGGATTTTTGGCTTTTTTCCCGGATTTTTATTCTGGCGAGGAAGCGTTAATAAATGCAATTTTGTGTGTCGCTGATTGTAAGGAAATTTTTGATACAGTTTTTGCTGAATATAAAAATGAATTTGATTTGGGAAGCACAATAACTGGAATTGGTGCGGGAATTGATCTTGGGCAAGTTTACGCGGAAGGTGGCGATGTGGAATATTCTGTTGTGGGAAAGCCAGTTGTTTATGCTTGCAGATTTTCTAGTGCTCCAGCGAATCACGTTTATTTAACTGAAAATGCAAAAAACTTTATGGACAAAATAAATTATGGACGATTTTCTTTAAGCGAAACTCTTATTCCCATAAAACATGAAAATAATATGAAAGCCTACGATATTTGTCTTGAAGATTTTGATGCAAATAAAATTTCTGCAAAAGAACCTGATTGGGTGGAATAATGTTTTTGCTTTGCTCATCGACTGAGGTTTTATTAAACTTTGCGATTTGAAATTTTGTTGCAAGTTTTGCAAGTGACGGTTTTTGAAATCGCAACGAAGATTCAAGTGGCAAGATCGAAACTAGCATATGTAGTGTTAAGAGCATTTCGACAGGCTCAATGACCGCTATGCACTAAACTTTTTTAGATGACACACATTGATTTTTTTTTACCAAGTTGCTACGATTTTTTCAAATTCTTTTAATTTTGAAAGTAATTCTGGGCGTTTTTTTTCTGAATAGCAAACTGTTAGTTTTCTTAATTCTTCAAAAAAAGGAATTAGCGGTTTTAATTTGTCCATTGGAACTTTTGATGGTTCGTATTCTAGTAAAACGCTTCCGGTTCTATAATTATTTTCTACGTTTTTTATTGCATCAGAAGATTTTAAGATTTTAATTGCTTCTTCTACGATGATTGGATCTTTAAAAACTTCTTCTCTTAAGCGGATTCTTCCTGGAAAAAAACTTGTAATCATAATTTTATTTTATAAAAGACGACAAAATTTTTGTTGACTTTTTATAATGCCTCCTTGAATAAAAGATTTTTCTAAGCAAATTGGTTTGTTTAATAACATTTGTGATTTCGACAGGCTTAACCACCGAGTGCATTTTGCAGAGAATGGAGCGAAAGTGTGGAAAGCAATCAAACTTCGTTTGCGGGTTTTGTTTTAAGGCGACGCTTAGCACAAGATGTTTTCGCTGAAAAATTAAAATTCGCTCCAAAAAATTTATTAACTTCTAGTTTCGACTCTGCTCAACCAGCGTTACATTTTTTGCATTTTGTTCACTGAGTAAAGGTCGCATTGAAGCTAAAGAAATTCCGACTGTGCAAGAATTATGTAAAACCGCTGCCATTGTTGGTGGAATAAAACCGATTATTCCGCCCGCGAGCAAAAACGAATTTATGCTGATTATAAATTTGTCGTTTGCCCACATTTTATCTAACAATTTTTGACCTAAAGTTCTAACTGTAACTAAACTTGAAAGTCCGTCGTTGCTTAGATTTATGTCCGCTGTGTCACCGGCGATTGCACTCGCCCCGTCTACAGAAATTCCAACGTCCGCTGCACTAAGAGCTGGTGCGTCGTTAATTCCGTCGCCAATCATAATAACTTTATGACCTTTTGCTTTTTCTTCATTTACAAATCGAACTTTGTCTTCGGGCAAAGCTTGTGCGTGATATTTGTCAATTCCCGCAAGACTGGCAATTTTTTTAGCCGCACCTTCAGTGTCTCCTGTAATCATAATTGTTTGCTCAACGCCGAGTTTTTTTAGCATAGAAATTGATTCTTTTGCATTTTCGCGGATTGGATCGCCAATCCCAATAATTCCAATCAATTTTCCGTCGTAAGAAAGATAAAGTAATGAATTTCCGAGCGAAAGTTCTTGTTCTTGAATTTTTTTGATTTCTTCTGTAAACGGAACATTTTCGTCTTCAAAAATAAAATGTGCACTTCCAATGCAAGTTTTTTTGCCATCAACTGTCGACGCAATTCCGTGAGCGACAATGTATTCAACTTTTGTGTGATGTTCTGGATGATTTAACTTGCGACGGCTCGCTTCTTCAACAACCGCTCGTCCTAAAGGATGCGGATAATGTTCTTCCAAACAAGCAGCCCAAGTTAAGACTTGTTTTTCTGTGTAATCGCCAAAAGTGTAAATTTTGCTTACGGTTGGCGTTGCGTAAGTTAAAGTTCCAGTTTTGTCAAAAATAACTGTGTCGGCTTTTGCAACATTTTCAAGATACTTTCCGCCTTTTACGCTAATTCCAAGTTTTGCTGCTTCTTGCATTGCTGAAAGAACTGAAATTGGTGCCGAAAGTTTCATTGCACAAGAATAATCAACCATAAGAGTTGAAACTGTTTTTGTAAGATTTCGTGTTGTAAGCCAAGTTATCGCTGTGAGCAAAAAGTTAAAAGGAACAATTTTTTGAGCAAATTCTTCGGAACGTTTTTGTGCAAGAGCTTTTAGATTTTGCGAATTATCAATCATCTGAATAATATTGTTGACTTTAGTGTCGTTGCCAGTTGAAATTACGCTAACAATAAGTTCGCCTTCTTCAAGCATTGTTCCTGCAAAAACTGTGGAGCCTTCTTTCTTTTCTACAGGAAGTGATTCGCCGGTTATGCTCGCTTGATTAACCATTCCGTTGCCTTGTTTTACAATTCCATCAACTCCAATTTGAAATCCTGCTCTAAAAATAACCAAATCGCCTTTTTTTAGCGAAGTAATTGGAACAGTTTTTTCTTCATTTCCTTCGATTTTTTGGATTGAATCATTTAAAGTTAAAAGTTGGCGAGCAAGATTATTGTAAGATTTTCGTTTTGTGATTTCTTCAATATCTTCACCCAAACCTAAAAGCATATTTATATTAGAGGCAGTTGATGTGTTTCCTGTTGCAACTGAAACAACTAAAGCGGTCGCGTCAAGCAAATCTGTGTTAAAGAAAGTTCCAGTTAAACTTGAATAAATTGCATTTAAAACGCGAGGAATAATTTTTATGTAAAGTAAAAAACTTCTAATTGGCGTTGGAAGAAACCATTTTTTTAAATAATGAATTGCTAAAGTTTGAATAATTGTACCAAAAATACTTTCTTCTTCTGGAATTTCTCTTACAGCGTTTAAAAGTGATTTATCTTCAAGATATTTTTTTGTAAGTGCCGAAAAAAGATTTAAAACTTGCTTTTTAGATAAAATTTTTTCATCATAAACTACAAGAAATGATCCAATGTGCACATTTACATCAACATCAATAACGCCTTCTTGAACTGCAATTAAAGTTGTTGCAAGAATTGCTTGCTTGGAACTGTATTTTTTTAAATCATAATGAAGTCTTAATCTGCCAGGAATATAATGATGAATTTTTACTTCCATAATTTTCCCTCATTTTTTATTAAATTTTGCTCGAAAAGTTTTGTTTGTTGATTTTTGCTGATTTTTCGAGTTTTCCTATAAAAAAAGTATAAAATAAAACATAAAAAAAGCATTTCTAAAATTGATTAAAGTTTTTGCAGATTTTAAATTGATTTTGATTTTCAGAAATGTTTAAATTTTTTGATTTTGAATGAAAAAAGTGCCATTTAGCAAAATTTAAATAGCAAATTTGAAATGAAAAGAATTTTTTTTAACTAAAATGACACTTTTTTGAATGTAAAATAAAAATTTCTTTTAGGAAATTCAACTAAATTTTTCAAGACTTTGCTTGATTGTATTTAGCTTCTGCAGCAACATCTTGTGCATCTTCTTTTACTGATTCTGCAAAAGCCGCAGCGTCTTCTTTTAATTGCATTCCTTTTCCCACAACAGCAGCACAAGCTTTCTTAAAAGCCGGTGTTTTTACCAAACTTACAGCCGCAATTCCGGCAACTGCTCCAAGTGCAAAAGCGCCCCATTTGTTCATAATATCTTCCTCCAAAAAGTTAGATAGATTTTATTATATATAAATTTAATTAGTTTGTATAAGGTAATTTGATTTCTTGATTTGAATTTTTTTGATTTATAATTTTGATGTTTTATTTAGTTATTTATTTGCTCTTCCTTAGTGAAATTCTACTAAATTTATTTTTCTGTGCTATAATTTAAAAGATTTTCGGATTTTCTAAATTAAAAAGTATCTTAAAGAAAAAGAGGTTTTAAATAAGTTATGATTTTTGTATATATTTTGATTGGCATTCTTATATTGCTTTTATGGCCTTTTATTTTTGTAGGATTTTGGAGCATTTTTTATAATCCCAAAAAAGATTACGAAAAACCTTCAAATACTTCATATAACATAATGATTTTTGCGTATAAAATTGGATGTTTGCTTGGAAACGTAAGAATTCATTTTTCTGGTCAAGAATTGCTTCCAAAAAATCAGCATTATTTGTTTATTTCAAATCATCGTTCAAAATTTGATCATATGATTCAAAGTATTTCGCTAAAAAAATCGGCAAATGAAAAACTTGCCTTTGTTTCAAAAGCGGAAAATTTTAAAATGTTTGTTGGGCGACGTTATATAAAGCGAAATTGTTATATTTGTTTGGAGCGAGACAGCGGAAGAAGTGCCGTAAAAATGATTATAGAAGCAATCCGTCTTATAAATAAAGAAAATTGTTCTGTAGGAATTTATCCGGAAGGTTCAAGAAGTAAAACTTTGCAAATGCTTCCATTTCACGCGGGAAGTTTAAAAATTGCTCAAAAAGCAAAATGTCCAATTGTGGCAGGAATAATTCAAGGAACTGAAAAAATTCACAAAAATTGGCCAAAAAAAACTGATGTTTATTTTAAAATTGTAAAAGTTTATAATCCCGAAGAAATTGTTGATAAAAATACAAATGAACTTAGCGAAGAAATTGAAAATCTTATGAAAACTGAACTTGAAAAGCAAAATTAAAATTTGTCTGATAAAACTCAATAAAACTTGGAGAAAATTTTGGAAGTATTTATATTTTTCGCGATTATTTTAGCGTTTGTGGCACTTGTGATTTTTATAATTGTTTCTTCAGCAAAAAAAGATTTTGAGCCAGATGAAATTCAAAGACTTCATAATGAAATTTTAAGAAGGACTTCTTATAAAAATTCTCAAAGTTCAAAGTTTTACAATTCAGATTTTAATTCAGATTTTAATCGCAAAAAAAATCAGTCGCATAAAATGTCGAATCAAGAAAAAAATTCTCAAGATGATTTTTATAAAAAACTTGATTCTGGATTTTATGATGATGATCCTGAAATTTTGCAAACAGAAGATTTTGAAACTTATCAAGAAATTTTTGGTGATGATTCTGAAAATGGAAATTGAATATCAAATAATAAAAACAAATCGCAAAACTTTGTCAGTTCAAATTACAAATGATTGTAAAATTTTAGTTCGTGCTCCAAAGAATTCGAGCGAAACTTACGTAAAAGAATTTCTTAAATCAAAACGAAACTGGATTTTAAAAAATCTGAATAAAATTCAAATTCAAAATCAAAAAGCACAAAAAGACGGAATTTTATCTTTTGAAGAATTAAAGTCGCTAAAAAAACTTGCTAAAAAAATTATTCCTGAACGCGTTGAATATTATGCAAAAATTTCTGGAATTGATTACAAAAAAATCATAATAAAATGTCAAAATTCTCGCTGGGGAAGTTGTTCTTCAAAAGGAAACTTGAACTTTAATTGTTTGCTTGTTTTAATGCCGCAAGAAATTTTAGATAGCGTTGTGATTCACGAACTTTGTCATCGCCGATTTATGAATCATTCTAAAGAATTTTATGCTGAAATTGACAAATATTTTCCAAATTATAAACTTTGCGACAAATGGTTAAAAGAAAACGGACTTTCTTATCTAAGTCGAGTTCCAAAGTGAGTTTTGATTTCTTATTTTACAGATTCTGCTGGTTCGGCAAACTCACCGAGCACAAGTTCAGAATAACATATAATTGCATAGAATTTTTCTTTGTGATATTTTAATTGTCATCTGGGGTGCTACAAATGTGGCTGAGATTAAACCCATAGAATCTTGCACGAGATTCCAACCTGATCCGGATAATGCCGGCGGAGGAAGATATGTCTAAATCTTCATTTTTTAAATTCTTTACAATTTCAATCATTACATTAAGTTTTTTGACAAATTTGACAAGTTGCTCAAAAAAATCATCAGATTCTCGCTCAAAAGAAGTTGTTGTTTACACTTATGACAGTTTTGTTAGCGAATGGGGACCTGGTCCTGAACTCGAAAAACTTTTTGAAGAAGAAACTGGGCTTGATTTAGTTTTTGTTGATTGTGGTGATGGCGTTCAAGTTTTAAGTAAAGCACTTCTTGAAAAAGATAAAACTCAAGCAGACGTAATTCTTGGACTTGACAATAATATTGCACAAAAAGCTCTTGATGCAAAAATTCTTTGCGAGTACGAACCAAAAGATGCTACAAAAGTTATTCCGCAAGATGTAAAAGCTCAACTTGGCGATGATTGGTATTTAACGCCTTACGATTACAGTCATTTTGCTTTTATTTACGATACTTTGTCAGATGTTCCTTGTCCTAAAAGTTTAGACGATTTGCTAAAACCAGTTTATGCAAAAAAAATCATTTTGATGGATCCTCGAACATCAACTCCGGGACTTGGATTTGTTGCTTGGACAGTTGCGATTTATGGCGACAAAGTTCTTGATTATTGGAAAGCATTAAAACCAAATATTTTAACAATGGCTCCGGGCTGGAGTTCTGGTTATGGACTTTTTAAGCAAGGCGAAGCTCCTTTAGTAATCAGTTATACAACAAGTCCGGCAAGTCACGTAGAATATGACAACACAGATCGTTATATTGCAGCGATTTTTGATGAAGGTCATTCAATTCAAGTTGAAGGTGCGGGAATTTTGAAAAATGCTCCAAATAAAAAAGGTGCACAAAAATTTATGGATTTTTTAATCAGCGAAAAAGCGCAAAAAGTTCTTCCGTTAACACAGTGGATGAATCCAGCAAATAAAAATGTAGAACTTCCAGAAAGTTATAAAGTTGCGGCTCCAATTCCTTCAAAAACTGTAAGTGCCGCTCCTGCTTTAACAGAAAAATATGTTGGCGAAATAATGAAAATCCTTGAAAATTAGTTTTATAATTTTAATTTTTAGAACTTCGGGAAAAAAATTTGAATTTTTTGCGTATTTTGCACGTTGCTTTTTTTACTTTTTTACAAGCAGCGTGTTCTACATTTGTGGCACTTCTTGTAGGAATTTTGGCTGCATTTTTTTGCGGAAGACGAAAATTTTTTGGAAGAAAATTTTTACTTTCGCTTTCAGTTGTGCCATTTTGCGTTCCAAGTTTAATAATTGCTTTAGCTTACGTAAGTTTTTTAGGTTTAAACGGAACGCTAAATCACTTTTTAATGTTTGTTTTTAAACTCAAAAATCCGCCAGTAAAAATTTTGTATTCATTTTTAGGTTTAGTTTTAGCTCAAGGATTTTACAATTTTCCGCTGATTATGAAAAATGTAAGCGAAGCTTGGCAAAGGCTTCCAGAACAAACAGCCGAAAGTGCAAGATTGCTTGGTGCAAGTGAATCAAGAATTTTTCGAACAATCACAATTTATCAACTTTTGCCTTCAGTTGCATCTTCTTCGTTGATTGTTTTTATTTATTGTTTTTTAAGTTTTATCTTAGTTTTGCTTTTTGGCGGAATAGGAAATTCTACGCTTGAAGTTGAAATTTATAAAGCGGCGAGAGCGAGTCTTGATTTTAAGTCAGTATTTATTTTAGCAATTTTAGAAACTTCAATTTTATGCGTTTTAACAATTTTGTATGAATTGCTAGAAAAAAAATCATCAAATGCAAAAGGTTTACAAGAAAATTTTTTTGTCTTAAAAAAGATTTCTGGAGCAAAAGAAATTTTTTCTTTTACAATTTTAATAATTCTTTTATTGACATTTTTTATTTTTCCACTTTTTGGGATTTTTGTGGACGCATTTAGTTCAAAAAAAATTCAAGGTTTTACATTTTCGACTTTTGTTTCAGTTTTAAAAATGAAATCTTTTTGGCCTTCATTAAGAACGACATTTTTTTTAGGAATCTGCACAGGATTTTTTTGTACTTTATTTGGATTTCTGTATTCAGTATTTTTGAAATTTTTGGAAAGCAAAGAAAAAACTTATTTAAATTCGATTTTTAAAATTTTGCCGATGTTACCAATGTGCGTTTCGAGCGTAGTTGTTGGCGTAATAATTATAATTTTAATTCCTCGCGGAAATTTTTTCTGTTTGATTTTTGCACAAAGTTTTTTAAATTGGCCTTTAGCGTACAAAATAATTTATTCACAAATGACAAAAATTCCTTTTGACACAGTTGACAGTGCTTTGCTTCTTTCTAAAAATAAATTTGATTTAACTGTTCGAGTTTTGCTTCCGATTTCAAAAAATTCTTTGATTAGTGCGTTTGGATTTTGTTTTGCGTTAAGTGCCGGCGACACAACTTTACCTTTAGTTCTTTCGATTCCAAAATTTAACACTTTGTCGCTTTTTACTTACAGATTGGCTGGCTCTTACAGATTTAATGAAGCTTGTGCTGCGGGGCTGATTCTTGCGACTTTGTGCGTAGTGGTTTTTGCGTTAAGCGGAAATCTTTCGACGTCCTCTTGTCGCCATCTTTTGCAACAAGATAATAAGGGAAAATTTTTGTAAAAGAAAAAGAATGTTTGTGGGGCAGAAAAATTTAGCCCCGATTGTAGTGGGCACGAAGTGCGTGCGTTAGCACCGAAGCGAAAGCG
>CAZLXK010000080.1:3799-10106 GCA_964563305.1 uncultured Treponema sp. | reverse complement strand
TGATTTTTTGTGTCGCTTGAACTTGAACTAAAATTTGAATTTGAACTAGAAAAATTTTCACTTATAAAACTTTCGCTTTTTAAACTTTCCGAAAAAGTTTTTATTGAACTTTGCATTTTTTTAATTTCCTTTTTTAGTGTTGATTTTGTTTGCCGATTTACGCTGATTTTTTTTGCCAAAACCTAAAGCTTAATTGCTTGGGCGTTTGCAATATTTAAATGTAAAATCTGCAATAATGCGGCGACTTAAAAAATGCGTCATAAACGCTTTGAATCTCCACTTAAAAGCGTACATTGAATAAAGTTTTCCTTTGCGACTTGCTTTTATAGCGTGCCTTACAGTTTTTTCTGGCGAAAGTCCGTGCCTTACTTCTTTTCTTGCACCATTTGAAGCAACATTTGCAAATTCTGTGCTAACTGGACCTGGACAAAGTGAAGTTACAGAAATTCCTTTAGGTTTTAATTCTGAAGCAAGTGCAATTCCAAAACTTAAAACGTAAGCTTTGCATGCTCCGTAAACTGCAAAATTTCCAAGTGGACTAAAAGATGCTAAAGATGCTGTGTTTATAATTCGCGAACCTTTTTTCATGTAGGGAAGCGCAAAACCTGTAATTCCAGTTAGAGAAGTGCAATCCAAATCAATCATTTCCATTTCTCTTGTTGTAGAAGTATTTGCAAACTCGCCGTAAGTTCCAAAGCCAGCGTTGTTTACCAGAACAGAAATTTCAAAATCTTTTTCTTGATCAAAATATTTCTTTAATTCCAAAGCACCTTTTGCTCCACTTATGTCAAGAGCAATAATTTTGATTTTTGGCCAAATTTTATTTTGAAGAGTTTTTGTATTTTTTAGATTTCCAGAATTTAATTTTTCTAAACCTTCAGCGTCAATTTCTTCTTTTAATTTTTCAAGACGCTCTGTTCTTCTTGCAATAATCCAAATTTCATCACATAAACATTCACGAGCAAGTTCTTTTGCAAAACAAGTTCCCATTCCGCTCGAAGCACCAGTTACAATATCGATTTTTTTCATAACCTTAAGTATGCAATTATTTTGATTAAAAAGCAAACCTTGTAAAATTTCACTTGATTTTTTATACTTTTTGAAAATGAAAAATGTAATGCAAAATCTGATTAAATTGATTAAAAAAAATCCGCTGAACAAAAATCCGCAAATTAAAAAAAATGTAAAATTCAAAATCTTAAGTTTTATTCTAATTTTTTTTACAACAAAAATTTTTTCACAAAACTTAAACAATTATTATTTAAATGGATTTTTAAATTACAAAAATCTTCTTGAAAAAGAAAATCAAAACTTAATTTTAGAAAATGCAATAAATTCTTTTTTAGAAGAACTTCCGCTAAGCCAAGCGATTTCTCAAATTTTTCTTGTAAATATTGAAGGAAACGAAATTTATTTGCCTGTAGAAAAATCTTCAAAAATAAAATTTTGTTCTGATGATGAAAATTTTTTAGTTCCAGGCGGAGTTTTACTTTTTTCGTTCAACATCGGAAAAGATGCAAATCAGTTAATGAATTTTATTGATTCAATAAAATCTTATTGCGAAAAAAATAATATTTTGCCGCCGTACGTTTCAACTGATCAAGAAGGCGGAATTGTAAACAGACTTTATCCAATTACAAGTTATTTGCCTTCAAATCAAAAAGTCGCTCAAACTTTAACAATTCAAGAAGCCGCACAACTTTACGAATTGCAAGCAAAGCAAATGTCGCTTTTAGGTTTTAATATGAATCTTGCGCCAGTTTGTGAAAGTCTTTTGCCTTTAAATGAAAAATTTTTACAAACGCGATCTTACGGAAATGTTCCAAAAACAATTTTATATTCAATGCAAGCAGTTTCCTCTTACGAAAAAAATAATGTTGCCACAGTTTTAAAACATTTTCCCGGAAACTCAAATTCTGATCCACATTCCGCACTTCCAAAAATTTCTGTGAGCAAAGAATATGCTTTTTGGAATTTGATTTTGCCATTCGATTTTATTTTAAGCCAAAAGCCAAGTGCCGTTTTAATGAGCCACGCAACTACAAGTTTTCTTGATCCACAAACGCCCGCGTGTCTTAGCGAAAAATGGATTGACGGTTTGCTAAAAAATCAACTCAAATTTGAAGGTTTAGTTTTAAGCGATGATATTTTTATGGGAGCACTTTCAAATCAAAATTTGGATTCTAAAACTGTCGCAATAAAAGCTATAAACGCTGGCGTAAATGTTATAATGTTGAGTGAAAAAATTTACGCTCAAGTTGCAGAAAATTTGATTTCGTATTCTCAAGAAAATTCCGCTTTCAAAAAAAAGTTGTACGATTCAATCAAAAAAGTTATAAAATTTAAAATTGATTGTGGTATTTTGGCACTAGAAAAAACTTCAAACGGAACTTACAAAATAAATTTAAATAAAAATCAAAAATCAATTTCTCAAAGATTGAACGAATTTAATGAAGTAAAAAAACAAGGAGACGATTTTTACATTAAAAATTTTAAATGATTTGTAAAACAAAAAAAATATGAAACAATCAAAAAAAACACAAAAAATTTCAGGTTCGGAAGGTTTTGATTTTTATTATTCAAAAATTTTTCCAGATGATTGGCAAGAATTAAAAACTTCGCTTCTTTCTGAAAACGTTTATATAAAACTTCAATTTGAAAATTGCTCGCCTTATTTTTTAGATCCAGCGAGCATTTGTGCAGCACTAACGCTTCCTTTGAGTAATGCAGATTTTTCTGATTTTAATTCTGCTGATTCTGATTCTGGCGAAAGTTTGGCGGAAGGTTTTGCAAAAAATCTTGAAAGTTCTCAAAATCAGCAAAAAATTCTTGATATGTGTGCGGCTCCGGGCGGAAAAACTTTAGTTCTTGCTTCTAATCTTAAAGAAAATCAAATTTTATTTTCAAACGAGCGTTCTTCTTCAAGAAAGGTTCGACTTTTAAAAGTTTGTTCTGATTCTTTGCCAGAAAAACTTCAAAAACAAATTCGCATAAGTTGCAGCGACGCAAGCACTTGGTGTAGACGAGAAACAGAAGTTTATAATGCAATTTTGCTAGACGCACCTTGTTCAAGTGAGCGTCACGTTTTAACTGATTCAAAATATTTGGACGCTTGGAGTCCTTCAAGAATAAAATCTTTGGCAATGGAACAATGGGCATTGCTTTCTTGTGCTTGGCGACTTTTAAAAACAAATTCTTATCTTTTATATTCAACTTGTGCATTAAACATTTCAGAAAATGATGAACTTATTTCAAAACTTTTAAAAAAATTTGACAATGTGAACGTAAAAACTTTTGATGAATGTAAAAAGATATTTGAAACTAATCTAAAAACTTCAAAAGCAAAATTTTCACTTCCAGAAAATCCAAAATCTGATTTTTCGTTTTCTCAAGTAAGTTCTGCTCAAGATCTTCTTGAAAAAATTTATGATAATCTTCAAAAAACGCAACACGGATTTCACATTTTGCCACACAAAAACTTCTCTTGTGGTCCAATTTATTTTTCTTTACTTCAAAAAACCGCCAGTTTCTTGTAGAAGATGGTGACACGGATGTCACCTTAAAACTGCAAAGATTTTGAGAATTTTCGCGAAGAGAAAATTCTCTTAATTGACAGGAGGTCAAGTAAACTGCCAGTTTCTTGTAAAAAAGTCTAGCCCCGATCATAAGGGCGAGCATGGCTGCTTATAGGCAGACTGGCGAGTTGCGTAACGAAGTGAAGCAATGGAGCGAAAGCGGAACCCTGACGAGCGGGTTAGCACAAGAAAATATGCTCCAAAATCATCAAAAAAACAAAATCAAATCAAAAGTTGTAAATTCTTGTTTTATGAATTAAAATATTAGCGAGGAAAAAGTATGTATTATGAAGAAATGCAGCATCAACTTACAGAACTTGAACAAGAATTAAAAGATATAAAAGACGTAGACGTTCTTCTTGAGCGAATTCTTACAGGTGCAAGAAATTTTGTAAATGCAGATGCAGGTTCTATTTATGAATTTGATTCTCAAAATAATTTACTTTCAATTCGTTATAGTCAAAATGATACTTTGCAGAAACGTTTAAAGCCTGGCGAAAAACTCCCATATATTTCGTTTTCTATGCATCCAAATTCTCAGTCGATTGCCGGTTATTGCGTGCTTTCAAAAAAGGTTTTAAATATTGAAGATGTTTATAACTTGCCGGAATATATTGATTCTTCGCAAACCATAAAGCGACCTTACGATTTTAATCCCGACAATGACAAAAAAAATAATTATCGCACAATTTCAATGCTGACTTTGCCACTTATAAAAGTAACTGGCGAAGTTTTGGGCGTTCTTCAAATAATAAATCCGATTGATCCTCAAACAAAAAAAGTAATTCCCTTTGACACAGATTCAGAGTTTTGGGTTACACAGTTAGCTGGAAAAGTAACTTCAATTCTTTCAGAAAGTTATTCTACGCGCGAATGGATAAATCGGCTTCTAAAACTTGCAGAATTACGAGATCCTCGCGAAACTGGAGCACATGTTGACAGAGTTGCTCGCTTTTCTTTGGAAATTTATGATCGATACGCTGCAAATAAAAATATTCCTAAAAAAGAGCAAGAAAAATTCCGCGATTATTTAAGTTTGGCTGCTCGTTGCCATGACGTTGGAAAGGTTGGCGTTTCAGATAAAATCTTAAAAAAAGAAGGAATCCTTGAGCAAGACGAGCGCGACATTATGAAAGGTCACACTTGTATTGGTGCGCAAATTTTCAGTCCGCAAAAAAATGCACTCGATGTTATGGCAAAAAATATTTGTCTTCATCATCACGATCGCTGGGACGGCGGACCTCAAGGTTATCCTGGCAATTTCGATTATATGACTTATGTTCCAGACACAAAAATGCCACACGAAATTGAGCAAGAACTAAAAGGCGATGACATTCCTCTCGAAGCAAGAATTGTTGCTCTCGCTGACGTTTACGATGCTCTTCGTCATAAAAGATGTTATAAAAACGAATGGAGCGCCGAGCAAACTTTTTCTGAAATAAAAAAGCAACGTGGTCATCAGTTTGATCCAGAACTTGTTGACGTTTTTTTTCAAATAAAAGATCGTCTCGAAGATATAAACAAGTCTATTACTTAAAGTATGCTTGCTGAGCAAAGTCGAAGTTCGGTTGGTGAAGTTGAACCATTGGAGCAAATTCTTTAAGTAAAGGTCTTTCGTGGCTACGCTTTTCGCTTCGTTAGCACTTCGTGCTAATTGCTACGCAACCACTACAGCCCGACTAGTGCTTTTTTGCCTATATAAAATTTTATTTAGTTTTCAGAGCATCTTCTTGCAAAAGAAATTTATTATAAGCGTTAATTTTTTGCGTTAAGATTTTATCCAAACAGTTAGAAAATTCATAAAGTTCATCTTTTCCATAAGATTTAAAACTTCTGCCAAGTTTAAGTCCTGCCGCGTTAAGTGTCAAATTCAAATCTCGCTGTGCTAACATAGTTTTGCACAAACTTTCTGTAAACTGTTTGCCTCTGTCATTTATAACAGTTATATTTTTTTTTACAAGTCTGTCTGCTAAAGGAATATCGCGAGTAATTGCAATATCATCAGCGTTAATATTTTCAAAAATATAATTATCCGCCGAACCTTCGCTTTTTTCGCAAATTTTCATCGAAAACAAATCACTTTGCATAGAAAAAGGAATATTTCTGTTTGCTACATAAATTACATTCAAATTTAATCTTATGGCGGCTTTTAAAATAACATTCCGTGCAAGGCTAGGGCAAGAATCTGCGTCAACCCAAATTTTAGTTTTTGTCATAAAGCACCTTGTCAATTAAATTCAACATATCATTTGTAATATTTTCGACTTTTTCATCATTTGGATTTTGAATGTTTGCAAGAAGTTTTGCATTTTTTTGTTTTTCTGTGTAAAGTTCATCAACCAAAGCAATTCCAGAAAGTATACTAATTTTCAAAGGATCTTTTATTTTGCCTGTTTCTTCAAAAGTTTGCGTGATTTGCTTGTAATAATCTAAAAGTCTGTTTAAATATTCTGAATCTTCATTTGCCGAAACGCTAAAATTTGTTCCCAAAAAATCAATTTTTAATTTTCCCATGTGATTTCTTAAATTTTTTTAAAAAATATCAAGTTCTTCGCTCAAATTTTCAGAATTATCTTGCGAATTTTCATCTTGATTTTGATTTTCATCCGTAAAGTCAAGATTTTCTTCAATATTTATATCTGAACTTTCAGAATTTTTACTTTCTTCAAGATTTTGACTGATTGTTTGTTCGATTGTCTGATTTTTTGTGTAATCTTCGTTTTTAGGATTTA
>CAZLXK010000080.1:0-3789 GCA_964563305.1 uncultured Treponema sp. | reverse complement strand
AACTCAAATAAATTTTCTTGAGCCTTGTTTTGATTAGAATTGTCGCTGATTTCTTGATTTTCAGCAAGATTTGATTGTTCTTCTTTTAGATTTTGATTTGAATTTTCAGTCGATTCATCAGAATTTAGTGAAATATTTTCAGTTTTGCTAAGTGTTTCTTGTGAAATCGTATTAGTTTCAGTTTCTGACGAATCAGAAGATGTTAAAACAGAATTTTCAATTGCATTAAGTTTATTTAATGCATTCAAAATACTAGATTCAATCTCGTTTTGTGTTGCTTCAAAGTTTTCTACCAACTCCGTTTTTTCAGAAAGCGCATTTGTGAGCTCTAAGCATTTGCTACGTAAAGCATCGTTTTCTTTTTTTAGCTCTTGAGTTTTTGTTTCTTGATCTTGAAATTTTACTTCAACAGTTTGACTTTTAGTTTTAATATCTTGAAGTTCGTTTGTAACTTCTTGAAGTTTTTGGTCTGACTCTTGCAATTTTTTCTCAAGCAAAACAATTTTATCAACAGCGGCTTCAACTTTTTTTTGCAATAAAAGAACTTGATCGAGACTTAACATCTTCCGATTTTTCCTAAAATGCTAAAATTTAAGCATTAAGTGCTTTTTTAGCAACTTCAACAACTGCCTTAAAAGCGGTTGGATCTTCAATAGCCATATTGCTTAACGCTTTTCTATTAAGAGTAACGCCAGCTTTTGCAAGACCATTTATAAAGCGACTATAAGAAATTCCTTCTGGGCGAACTGCTGCACTAATACGAGCAATCCAAAGTCTTCTGTAATCGCGTTTCTTGTTGCGACGACCAGAATATGCATGGTCAAGTGCTTTTACAACAGCATCTTTTGCAGCTTTATAATTTGATTTTCTGTCGCCATAAAAACCTTTTGCAAGTTTTAAGATTTTAGCACGGCGATTCTTTCGTTTTGTTCCATCTATAGCTCTAGACATTTTCTAACTCCTTATAATCAGCCGTATGGCAACATTTGCTTGCGAACTTTTGCTGCTGAATCTTCAGAAAGAATTCCAGCGTGGCGTAAGTGCATTTTTCTTTTAGGTGATCTCTTTGTCAAAATATGACGAAGATTCATTTTCTTGTACTTTACTTTTCCTGAACCTGTTAAAGAATAGCGTTTTGACGCTGATTTCTTTGTTTTCATTTTAGGCATAACAATTACCTCTTGATTAGTTTTCCTTTACAGGATTTTCTGCTTTTGGTGCAGATTTTGTTGTGCTTTCAGAAGGTTTTGCTTTTGGTCTAGAAACTCTTGAACCTAATGTCATTGACATAAATCTACCTTCCATTGCGGCAGGTTTTTCAATAGCATAAGATTCTGCTCTAAGCCTTTTTTCAACTTCTTTAAGAACATCAAATCCTAATTCTGTGTGGGCAAGTTCTCGTCCTCTAAAGCGGATTGTAACTTTAACCTTATCACCTTCATCAAGAAATTCCTGAACATGCTTTGCTTTCGTGTCAAGGTCGCCTGAACCAATTTTTGGTTGCATACGAATTTCCTTAATCTTTAGTACTTTCTGATTTTTCTTGGAGTCACGGAGTTTTTTCTCCTGTTCAAACCGGTACTTTCCGAAATCCAATATTTTACATACTGGCGGATTAGCATTTGGCGAAACCTCTACTAGGTCAAGGTCTTGCTCCCTAGCCATTCTTAATGCTTCTATTGTTGGAACAATGCCTTTCTGTTCTCCATTCTCATCAATGAGTCTGACTTCCCGAACGCGAATCATTTCGTTAACGCGTAAACCTTTTACGTCTGCCAAATAAATCCTCCTATGCAAAATATAATAGCATATCAAGTATAATATCAAAATTATAAATTATTTGTCTAGTATTTTACTTAGTTTAGGAAAATTGATTAAGAAATTTTATAAAACTCAAGAAAAATTTTTGTAAAAAAATAAAATTCTAGTCGGATTGTAGCCACGCCAGCGGCGTTCTCTGCAAAACTGACAGTTCTTCAAAATAAGTGTCAATAATTGTCAAGTTAAATAGTGTTTTCGAGAGCCTCAACCACAGAATGTTTTGCAGAGAATGAAACGATAGTGGAATGGCGAAAAGCCTTTACTTAAAAAATTTGCTCCACAAAAATAAAAAAAATCACATATCAAGAAAAATTGGTCGGTAAGATTCTTCTTTGCTTTTTAAATTTTTGAATCGAGCCAAAATTAGCAAAAAAATTGCCAAGCAAATCATTAAAACTGAAATAATTATAAGTAAAATTGTTGAAATTTTGTAATACCAAAGCGAATACGTAATTGACGGAACAAAGAAAATCAAAAGACTTAATATTGAAAAAAGAATTCCAAACTTTACGTTTTTACTTTTGAAATTTTCAGAAGCAAATCGGATTAGAAAGCAAAATGAAAAAATTGAAGAAATCGCAATAATTGTTCGTGCAAAAAGCATATAAAATGTGTGTTTTTCTGAAAGTGCAATAACGTCGTAAGGAATAAAAACTGCATAAAAACTTAAAATTAAAGGAATTAGTGAAGAAATTTTGTAATCAAGCGAATCTTTTGAAAAAATCATAAAAATTGCACTTAGAATTAACGTTGGCAAAAAATCTTTATATATGAAGAAACTTAGCGATTTTTTCCAAAAACTTGCGATTTGCATTTCTGAGTCAAAAACAAAAAATTCTCTTATTGCAATGTAAAAAATTCCTATTAAAAAACCAAATAAAATTGGTGGAATAAATGATTTTTTTGAGTCAAATTGATTGTCTGTAAGGCAATAGCAAACTAAAACTGACGGAATTGCTAAAAATAAAAATGCAAACATAAGCAAAGTTTAACATTTTCTTGCGAATTTAGGAAGTGAAATTTTTGACGTTCTGTAGATTATAAAAAAAATCCGCATCAAAACTGACACGGATTTTATAAATTTTAGTTTTTTCTATAAAAAACTATTTAGTTGTTTGCAAATTATTTGCAATCGTCTGCGTGACCCGCTGAACCAAATACGTTTACATTTTTGTCCATATACATTTTCTTGAGTTCTTCGCGTGCTGGACCAAGATAAAGTCGAGGATCAAAAACATCAGGCTGTTCAACAAAAATCTTTCGGATTGCTGCTGTCATTGCAAGTCTTCCGTCTGAGTCAACATTGATTTTGCAAACTGCTGATTTTGCTGCTTTTCTAAGTTGTTCTTCTGGAATTCCTACAGAATTTGGAATTTTTCCGCCGTATTTTTCGATTTCTTTTACATATTTCTGTGGAACTGAAGATGAACCGTGAAGTACGATTGGGAATCCTGGAAGTTTCTTTTCGATTTCTTCAAGAACATTAAATGCAAGTGGTGGAGGAACTAAAGTTCCATCTTCGCGGCGAGTGCATTGTTCTGGAGTAAATTTACATCTTCCGTGCGAAGTTCCGATTGAGATTGCAAGTGAATCGCAACCAGTTTTTGAAGTAAAGTCAATAACTTCTTCTGGTTTTGTGTATTTTGATTCTTCAGCAGCAACATCATCTTCAACTCCGCCAAGAACGCCAAGTTCTGCTTCTACAGTAACGTAATCTTTTTGTGCGTGAGCGTATTCAACAACTTGTTTGGTGAGTTTTACGTTTTCGTCATAAGGAAGTGCTGAACCATCAATCATTACAGAAGAAAATCCGTTGTCAATACAATCTTTTGCAACTTCAAAGTTAGGACCGTGATCCAAGTGCAATGTAATTGGAATGTCACAACCGAGTTCATGTGCGTATTCTACAGCACCGCGAGCCATGTTGCGCAAAATGTATTTGTCAGCATAAGCACGTGCTCCTTTTGA
>CAZLXK010000079.1:0-10149 GCA_964563305.1 uncultured Treponema sp. | reverse complement strand
GAATCTTTTACTTCGCTCATAAATCTTTACAAAAACACAGATTGGAATAAAACTTTAAATGATGATTTTGAACGAAAAAATTTTACTGACAAAGCGGGATTTATTTTTGAAACTGAGCGAAACATTTTTTATTCACAAAAAGATTTTTCTTCTGATGAAAGTTTCACAACAAAAATTTCTCGAGCGGAACTTTGCACTTCTCTTGAAATTTTAGAAAACGCATTAAAACTAAATATAAAAGCAAATAAGCGAAACGACGGACTTTTTCACAGTTACAACACAATGATTTTAAGCGACAACAAAATCAAAATTTCTTATTTGCAAGAAATGCTCGAAGGTCAAGTTGCAGTTTTAAGTTCAGGAATTTTAAATCCGCAAGAAGCAACAGAACTTTTTGAATCTTTAAAATCAAGTGCACTTTTTGAAAAACGCCAATATTCTTACTTGCTTTATCCAAACAAAGAACTTCCAGACTTTTTGCAAAAAAATAATATTTTTGAAAGTGATTTAGAAAATTTCAACTTAAAAGATTTTGTAAACCGAAGCGAAAATTTAATTTTAGAAAAAGATTTAAATGGCACATATCATTTTAATGATGAATTTCACAACGAGCGAATTATGCAAGATTTTATAAATTCTTTGGCGGAAAATTTAAAACCTTCTCAAAGTGAAAATGCTGAACTTTTAAAACTTTACGAAAAAACTTTTCATCATCAAAATTTTACTGGACGCTCTGGAACTTTTTACGCTTACGAAGGTTTGGGAAGCATTTATTGGCATATGGTTTCAAAACTTTTGCTCGCTCTTCAAGAAAATTGTTTGGTCGCTTATAAAACTGAATCGCCTTACGCAAAAAAACTTGAAGACGCTTATTATGATGTTAGAAAAGGTTTAAGTTTTAATAAAACGCCTGAACTTTACGGAGCGTTTCCTTTTGATCCTTATAGTCACACGCCGTTCTTAAAAGGAGCAAAGCAGCCGGGAATGACAGGTCAAGTTAAAGAAGAAATTCTTACTCGTTGGGGCGAACTTGGACTTTGCTTAGAAAACTCAAAAGCATTTTTTAATCCGAAGATTTTAAAAGATGATGAATTTTTTGATGACAAAACTTTAAGCTTTACTTGGTGCAACACAAAAATTAAATACGTAAAATCTGGAACAAAAAATTTGCAAATTGAATTTGCTGACGGAAAAAAAGTTTTACGAAACGAAAATTCTCTTAACGAAGAAGAAACGCAAATTCTTTTTCGTCGCAACGGAGCAATTAAAGAAATTGTTGTGAATTTGTAAGGTTGAGTTGAAAATTGTAGTAAATTTGACTTTTGCAAAATATGTGATATATTAAAAAAGAAGCGTTCGCAAGTTTTAGCGTTTTGCCTCATAAAAGGGAAACCCGTCTATGTGCTGTAACACTTTAGGCGGGCTATTTTATTATTCGTTATCTTTTCTTTTTACGAAGAAGGTGCAGAATAATAGTGATGATAATTTGAATTACTTTTAACAGTAAATCAAGAATTTCATACATATTCATAGCAGCCTCCAAAATCAAGTAATCTAGTTTTGCAACTAGTCGAATTTTGAAGGCAAACCGCCATTTGCTTACGAACGCAAAACCAAATATACAACAAATTGTTAAATTCGCATATTCATTTATAAAAATTTTCTTGTAAAAAATCCTATTTCTTGAAAAAAATCCTATATTGTTCAGAAAATTTAATTTCATTATAATAGAAAAATTATGAAAGGAATTATTACTGTTGTTGGCGGTGACAAAGTTGGAATCATCGCGAAAGTTTCAAATTATTTGGCTCAACATTCAATTAACATTGTTGACATTACACAAACTATTTTAAGCGGAAATTTTGTAATGATGATGATGGTTGATTTTGAAAACGCAGACATTGATATTGACAAAGCAAGAACTGATCTTACATCAGAAGGCAAAAATCTTGGAGTTGAAGTTAATTTAATGGCTGAAAAAGTTTTTAGTGCAATGCATCGCATTTAGTTTTTAATTTTAAACTTTAAACTTTAATCACGAAAATCAGCAATTATGCAAAAAAAATCGAAACTTCACTTAAAATACGATTCTCCAGTTACGCTAACATTTGTTTTGCTTAGCACTTTAATTTTAGCGTTGGACAGTTTTTTCTTAAAAGGATTTTTGACCACAAACATTTTTATTTGTCACGGTTCAAAAGCAGTTGGAAATATTGCCGCTTTTGATTACAAAAATTTTTTAGATTATGCAAGACTTTTTGTTCACACTTTAGGAAGTTCTGGCTGGCAATCACTTTTAGCAAATTCAACTTTTATTCTTTTGCTTGGTCCAACTTTAGAAGAACGCTACGGAAGTCCAATTTTACTTTTGATGATTGTGATTACTTCTTTGGTGAGCGGAGTTTTAAACGCATGCTTAGTTCCATTTTTTACGAGCGGTTCACAAAGCATTGTTTTTATGATGATTTGTTTGGCGGCAATTACAGCGTTTTCTAAAAAAGAGGTTCCGCTTTCTTGGATAATCGTTTTTATTCTTTATTTGGCACTAAAACTTTGCACATCTTATTCTGACTTTTCTTCTTCTGATTCTAATTCTAAAAAGCAAAAAGTTGATTTTATTGAATTTCTTACGCTGAACTTAAACACTTTTACAAGTTTAGCGGCGGGAATTGTTGGTTCACTTTTTGGATTTTTAGTTTCGCCTAAAAAGCGTAATTCTTCTGAAAACTCAAAAATTTCTTCTAAAAAAGAAAAATCTTTTTCTAAAGACGAAAAAGCATTTTCTAATTCAAGCGACAAAACAAAATCAGCGAATCTTGGTGGCGAAAAATCTTCTTCGTCATCTTCTGATGAAACAATTATTGGCAGCATTGACTTGTGATTTTTTTCTTAGCACAGCGGACTGATGATTGCACTTCGACGGACTCAGCAACCGCAAGGTCTAAACCACTGCTTTTCTTAATAAACTGCACTTGTTGCAAAAAGTGGCAGTTTTGCGTAAAACTGCCACTTTGCTATGAAAACTAGCACTTTTCGCGTGAAGTGGCACTTTAATAAAAAAAAGAAAAATCTGTAAAAAATCTGAAAATTTTGATATAATCTTTGCAAAATGAAAGATTCGAAGGTTAAAAATTTTGGCATTTTGACTAGCGGTGGCGATGCTCCGGGCTTAAATGCGGCAATCCGAGCGGTTTGTAGAGCAGCGAAAACTCAGTACGGAATGAATGCGATTGGAATTCGTAACGGCTACAGAGGTCTTATTCAAGGCGATATGTTTTCTTTAGAAACTGAATCTTTAACGGGACTTTTGACTGTAGGCGGAACAATTTTAGGAACTTCGCGCGAAAAACCTTTTAAAAATCCTGTGGCTGACGAAAAAACTGGACTTTTGCCAATCGAAGCGATTAAAGAGAATATTAAAAAGTGGAATCTTGACGCTGTGGTTTGCATTGGCGGAAATGGCACAAATTCTACGGCGGCTCTTTTGCAACGTGCTGGCGTTAACGTGGTTGGTTTGCCTAAGACGATTGACAACGACATTGTTCACACGGATATGACTTTTGGTTTTCATACGGCACTTGATGTTGCAACTGATGCGATTGACAGAATTCACACTACAGCTCACTCTCACTCGCGAATTATGATTGTGGAAGTTATGGGACACAAGGCTGGCTGGCTTGGTTTGTACTCAGGAATTGCTAGTGGCGGAGATGTTATTTTGATTCCTGAAATTCCTTACGACAAGAATTTGGTTGCTAAAAAAATCCTTGAGAGGAAAAATGCTGGCAAAAATTTTTCGATTGTGATTGTGGCTGAAGGTGCAAAAAGTTTGGAAGAAGCGACGCTTGACAAAAAAACGTTTAAGAAAGTTCGTAAAGAAATGACTTATAGCATTGGATACAGAGTTGCTCACGAACTTGAAGAAATTACAGGTTTGGAATCGCGCGTTACAGTTTTAGGATATTTGCAGCGAGGCGGAACTCCTTCTTCTTACGACAGATTGCTTGCGAGTCAGTTTGGAACAGAAGCGGCTCATTTTCTTGCTCGTGGTGATTTTGGAAAGTTGGTTGCACTTCAAAATGGCAAAATGGTTGGCGTTCCGCTTGATGAAATTGCCGGCAAGGTTAAATATATTCCAAAAGATTGTCCGTTGGTGGAATGTGCACGCGAACTTGGCACTTCGTTTGGTGATTGATTTTGACAGTTTGCCTGCGAGAAACTGGCGGTGGTTGAGCAGTGTCGAAGCCACAAAACTGGCGGGTTTTGCGAGAAACTGGCGATTGTATTAGTGAAGTGGCACTTTGTCGTGAGAAGATGGCAGTTTGCCGCAAGAAAGTGGCGATTAAGCGACTAAAGCGGCACTTATGTTGTAATTGCGAACCAAGTGCTAAGCGTTAGTAGATTCTTCGACAAAAGTCTCAAAATGACGAAATTTATGGAGAAAAAATTGAATTTTACTTCTAGCGAAAATGCTGAACAAAATAATTTCAAGTGCCACTTTTGTACAAAATGCGATGGAAATGGTTGCATTGGAGAAATGCCTGGAATGGGCGGCCCAAATAAAAGCGTAAATTTTTTGCACAACTGTTCTGATTGGGAAAAAATTCCTTTTGGTCCTTTTGAAGTTGATGATTTTGATAGCGAAACTCTCGCTGACTTTCTGACAAGTGACGCTGATATTATAAAAGGCAACGCTGATTTTGCAAAAGGCAACGCTGATTTTGACGATGCGACCGCCACTGATATTTGCGAAAGCGACGCTTGTGCTTGGAAAGCCGCAAAATCACTGCAAAAACCGCGAATTTCAAACAAAAAAATTCAAAACTTAACAAAAAAAATTGCACTTGCACCAATCACTGGAGCACAAGAAAATATCGGTTGGCAAAACGAAAAAGAATATTACTTTGAAATGACAAAAGCGTGCGAAAATGCTGGAATCGAAATTTCTTTAGGCGACGGAACTCCAGACGAAAAATTGCTTTGGGGAATCGAAGCGGTAAAATCTTTGCAAAAATCAAATCCGCAAAAAAAAGTTTCAGTTTTTATAAAACCTTATCCACAAGAAAAATTTTTTGAGCGAATTGAATGGGCACTTCCGGTTGCAAAAATTATTGGCGTGGACATTGACAGTTATAATATTGTAACGATGAGGCGCTTGGTTCATCTTGAAAAAAAAACTGCCACTCAACTTTTAGAAATCAAAAATCATCTTGCCACAAAAAAAATTCCATTTGCAATAAAAGGCGTTTTTACTGATGATGATTTGGAACTTGTAAAAAAAGTTTTGCCTGACATAATTTATATTTCAAATCACGGAGGACGAGTTGAAACTTTAGAAGGAAGCACAGCAAATTTTCTTAGAAAAAATGCAAGTGAATTAAAAAAGTATTGTAAAGAACTTTGGATTGACGGAGGAATTAGAAATATTCAAGATGTAAAAAAAGCATTAAGTTACGGAGCAGATAAAATTCTTTTAGGTCGACCTTTTATAACGGCTTTGTGCTTAAAAAAGGATTTTAAAACCTTACTTTCAGAATTTTTTGAATAAAAAATAGTTTGTCATTCTGAACTTGTTTCAGAATCTGTAATGTTGAATTTTTTTTATTAACAGACCATGAATCAAGTTCAGGGTGACAAATTTTTTCAGAATTTTTTGAATAAAAATTTGACGCGTAAATCAGAAACTTAAATCAAAAAAAGGAGAATTAAAATGAAAAAACAAAACGAAAATAACGAAATTCAAACTAAATCTTTTAAAAATCGACAATCAATAAATTACAAAATTGCAATGACAGGAATTTTTGGAGCGTTAAGCATAATTTTGGCACTTACGCCGATTGGTTACATTCAAGTTGGAGCTTTGGCAATTACAATAATGCACATTCCTACGATTCTCGCGACTTTAACTGCGGGCTTGGTTCCAGGCCTTTGCACAGGTTTAATTTTTGGCGTTTCAAGTTTAATAAAAGCGGCAACTTCTGGAAATGCAACAAATGTTTTTTTTGTAAATCCTTTGGTTTCTGTTTTGCCAAGAGTTCTCTTCCCGATTGCAGTTTGGGGATTTTTTAAACTTTTGAATTTGATTCCTCATATGCCAAAAACTGTAAGTGGCGGAATTGCGGCGGCAGCAGGAACTGTGGTTCACACTTTGCTTGTTTTAGGTGCGTTAGTTATTTTTTACGGAAAAGATTTGGGCTTAGAAAAAGGCGAAATGCTTGGCGGATTTTTTGCTTTTGTAGCGGCAACTTTGGCAAGTAACGGTTTGTGGGAAATAATTTCTGCTACAGTTTTAAGCGTGATTGTTTTAGGTGCAATTTACGGAATAAACGCTCGCAAGTCAAAAATTTCTAAACTTGAAGATGACGACGACGCTGATAATTCTGACGACAAATCTAACGCTGACAAAAACTGACGCTTAGCACTTAACGTGTCATTCCCGTGCTCGACACGGGAATCTACTGGCACTTTTATTTGAAAACTAACACTTTTTGAATTGACAGATCCTGAATCAAGTTCAGGATGACAATCTTTTTGTGCTAACTGACAGTTACGCAAAAAAATGCTAAAATTAAGCAAATGAAAATTATGATTATTGGTGCGGGATTTACTGGCACTCAACTTGCAAAACGACTTGTTAACGAGAAAAACGATGTAATTTTAATTGACAACAATTTTGATGTGGCTCATCGTGCAGAAGGAATTTTGGATTGCACAGTTCAAGTTTTAGACGGAAATAATTTGCAAAATCTCGAAGATTTGGGAATTGCAAAAATGGACGCTTTAGTTGTTTTAACTGACAACGACGAAACTAACATTGTAACTTGTTCTTTGGTTGACGCAGTTTATCCTGAACTTTTAAAAATTGCTCGCGTTAGAAATTACGCTTACTACATAAACTCTAAAGAAGTTTCCAAGCATAAATCTTCAGAAAATGGTTTTGCGCAAAATTCTCGTCCACTTTACGGAATTGATTATATGGTTCATCCAGACGTTGAAGCAGCACAAGCGATTGTTAAAGCGGTGGAACACGGAGCAATTAGTGACGTTTTAACTTTTGGCGACAATGATTTTGAACTAACCGCTCTTGAAATTCAAAAAGGCAGCAAAATGGACGGTTTGGCACTAAAAAACATTCGGCATTTTACAAATAGCAAATTTATTGTGGTTTACTTGGACAACTCGGAAGGTTCTTCGATTCCGTCTGGCGAAACAATTATAAAAGCGGGCGACAGAGTTGGCGTTCTGGCAAACAAAGAAAATCTTAAGGAACTTTTGGCACTTTGCGGAACAAAACTTGATTCAATCAGAAAAATTGCTTTAGTTGGTGCTGGAAAAATTGGAACTTTGGTTGCTGATTACATTATGTCCACAAGGCAAACTTCTTTTTTTAAGAAAATATTTTCTGGTGCGAAAAATTTGGGAAATGATTTTGTGATAATCGACAGCGACAAAAATCTTTGTAAACTTGCAAAAGAACGTTATCCGCAAGCACAAGTTTTTCATGGAGACGCAACTGACGAAAATTTTATCCGCGAAGAAGGAATTGAAAATTTTAACCTTGTAATTTGTGCGACTCACAATCACGAAATGAATATGGTAATTTCGGCTTACTTAGAATCGCTTGGCGTGGAAAAAACGATTGCTTTAGTTGCACATTCTGATTTTGCTGACATTTCGCGAAAACTTGGAATTGATGTTCCGATTCCTTTACGCGACACTTTGGTTGACAGCATTATGAGTCATTTGCACGGAAAAAGCGTTACGGGAATTCACACTTTGGAAAACGGCGAATTTGAAATTGTGGAATGTGATTTAAGTTCCGCAAGTAAATTTGCAGGAAAAGCCTTAAAAGATGTTTCTTCGCCCGGAGAATTTTTGATTTTGCTTGTAAAAAAGCCCGGAAGCGACAAATATGAAATTCCTAGTGGCGACACAATTCTTAGTGCAAACGAACATTTGGTTTTGGTAGAACGTGCAGGAAACAAAAAAATGCTAGAAAAACTAAGCGGAATAAAATAAATGATTTACTTAATTTTTAAAATTGTTTTTTTGATTTTAGCGATTGTGGGAACAAGTTTTATAATTCCCATTTTAACTGCAATTTTTTGTCATGAATATTCAGTGATTTTGTCATTTTTAATTCCGATGATTTTAAGTTGGGCAGTTGGAGCGACATTTTTGTTCACTGGGAAAAAACATTCAACTCGGCTTAGCACAAGAGCAAGTTTTGTAGTTGTCGCACTCGCTTGGACATTTACAAGCATTTTTGGTTCCTTACCTTACATTTTTTCTGGCACAATTCCAAACTTTACTGACGCATTTTTTGAAAGCGTTTCTGGCTTTACCACAACTGGCGCTTCAATCTTAAAAGATGTAGAAATTTTACCGCGAAGCATAAGTCTTTGGCGATGTCAAACTCAATGGCTTGGCGGAATGGGAATTGTCGCTTTAACTGTTGCACTTTTTCCAATTCTTGGAGTTGGCGGATTTCAGTTAATAAAAGCTGAAACAACTGGACCTGAAAAAGGAAAATTCACTCCAAAAATCACAACAACAGCGAAACTTTTGTGGTTTTTTTACATGGGAATGACAGTTTTAGAAACCATACTTTTAAGAATCGCCGGAATGGATTTTATTGACGCATTAAGTCACGCTTTTTCAACTTTAGGAACTGGCGGATTTTCTACAAAAAATCAAAGCGTCGCTTTTTATAATTCAAGAGCAATCGAAATAATCATTACAATTTTTATGTTTTTAGGTTCTGTAAATTTTACGCTTTATTATTATGTTCTTTCGAGAAAATTTAGAGAAATCAAAAACAATTCTGAACTAAAAGCATTTTGCACAATTCTATTGAGTGCAATTTTTTTAATCACAATCATCGAATCAAAAGAATTTGGCGGATTTTTTAAATCACTTAGATATTCAAGTTTTCAAGTAATTTCGATTTTAAGCACGAGCGGATTTGTAACTTCGGATTACACAAAATGGAAAAGTGCCGCTCAATTTTTAATTTTTGCATTATTTTTGATTGGCGGATGTTCAGGCTCAACTTCAGGCGGCGTAAAAGTTATAAGATGGACGGTTCTTGCAAAACAATTAAAGAACGAAGTTTTAAGAATGTTGCATCCTCACGGCGTTTACACAATCAGACTAAACAAGCAAATTGGCAGAAAAGATGTAGTTTATTCTGTGGCAGCGTTTTTGTTTTCTTACATTTTGATAATTTTTGCGACAAGTTTTTTTACAAGTTTGTTCGGATTTGATTTTAGGCAAGCAATTTCTTTTTCAATTTCAATGCTTGGCAACGTTGGGCCTTCTTTTGATTTAGTTGGCGAAAGTGCAATTTGTGCAAGTTTTCCTGTCGCTGTAAAATGGTGGTTTTGTGCCGTAATGATGGCAGGAAGATTGGAACTTTACACGATTATAATTTACTTTTTCCCAAGCTTTTGGAAGTGATCTGTCGACCTCCTGTCGATTTCAAGAATTTGCTTCGCAAATTCTCAAGGTTTTATAGCATTTACGGCGACGTCCTTGTCGCCATCTTATTTTTTACCGCAAGTTACTAACTTCGTCATTTTGAGCGAAGGATCCGCTGGCGGTTTACTTAGAAAAGTGGCACTTGCACGTGAAAAGCGGCGACTTGTTGCAGAAAATTCGCGGTTTGGTCGCGGAAACTGGCGGTTTTGGTGAAAGAACTGGCGATTTTGAAACTTAGCACGTCATTCTGAACTTGGTTCAGAATCTACTAGCGGTTAAATTTGAAAACTGGCGGTTAAACAAAAAAAAGCCCACGCTTAAAAATTTAAGCGTGAGCGGTTTGAATTTTTAACTAATTGTTAAAGTTTTATATGCAAATTAGTTGGTTTTTGCAAGTGTAATATCAGAAATTACAAGAGTTCCTTCTGTACAAGTTCCAAAATCAAACATAATCGGAATATTTGAAAAATCACTTGTTGCTATACCAGAGAATGAAACCTTAATTCCTTCTGTAGCATCCGAAATAGTTCCAGTTTGTTGCGTAATAAGTTCTTCGCTATCATTTAATTTGATTGTATAACCACCAGTTACTCCTGAAAATCTACAACTAAAATACCAAGTATCATCTTTTGAAATAGAAGCATCTGTATTAACTTTTAATTGAGCTTG
>CAZLXK010000078.1:0-10174 GCA_964563305.1 uncultured Treponema sp. | reverse complement strand
CGTCAGTTCCAATTCCTTGATAAGCCAAACTTGAAAAAAAATATCTGTCGCTTATTACAATTTTATTTTGCTCGCAAGCAAGTTTTATTCCAGAAATTAATTTTTGATTTTCGCATAAAAGTTTTCCGTTTACGTGTTCGCATCTGTCTGTTGCAAAAAGATATGTAATTGTTTGATTTGAAAGTTCTGCCTCGCCTTTTAAAACTTGACGCAAAAATTTTCCAGTTGGACAAGAACTTGGTTCGGCTGTAAATAAAAAATTTTTTGTATTTTCGTTTTCTTGAAGAATTTTCAGTTGAGTTGTAGTTCCGGCTCCGTCAATTCCTTCAAAAACAATAAAATTTTCTAAAAGCATTTTTTTTCTCCGCGAATTTTAAATTTTACTAAAATTATAAAAAATATACTCTAAAAAATAAATATAAATTCAGTCGATCAATTTAATGAAAAAACTTAAAAAATTTGCTAAAATATTTACGCTAAAGTAATTTTCTAAAAAACTGATTAAAATCGCTTATTTCTAGTTAAAAATTTATTAAAATGAAATCTTCATTAAAAAGATTTATTAGTATTTTTATATTTATTCTCATTTTAGGTTTTATTTTTTTACTTATTCGACCTTTATATATTCGCGTTTCAAATTCTTTAATAAGTTTAGAGCAAAAATATTTACAAAAATTCACTGAACTTACAAGTTTAACTTTTAGTTATGAATCTTTGTCGCCTTCAGTTTTTTCGGGAATTCGCATAAAAAACATAAAATTGTACGCACTTTCTTCGGATTTGGATTCTGAAAATCAGCAAACTTTAGAAAATCAGCAAAATATTGTAGAAAATTCTCAAAGTTCGCACTTGAATCAAAATCAGCAAAATCAAGAAAATCAGCAAAAGTCTTCCGCTTTACAAAAATCATCAGCAAATAAGCAAGAAATTCTTTCTATAAAAAAATTATACATTCGCTACAATCTTTTTAGAATTTTAAAAGGTGATTTTGAAAATGCTTTTTCGCGTCTTTTAATTTCAGACATTACTTTTAACATAAATCAAGAACTTATTGATTCAATTTCTCAAACAATAAACGAGCAGTTGCAAAATTCACAAAATCAAAACTTGGCGAGCGAAGAAGAAGATAAAAACTTAAAAAGCGAAGACGAAAATAATTCAAACCAAAATTTTGACTTAAACAAAACTTTAAGATTTTTGCGAGATTTAGCATTTAATCTTCCGTTCGACGTAAATTTAAGAAATATCAGAGCAGAATATTCAAATAAAAACGATTCATTTTTTGTAATGCTTAGAGAACTTAATTTTCAAAAAGACAAAATAAATCAAAGTTTAAGTTCAGATTTAAATGGAATTTTTAATGCAAAACTTGACTTTTTAAGCGGAAAAACTTTTGGCACAAGATTTAGAATTGACGGAAATCTTTTGAATTTAACTTCTGGTGCGTCTGTGAGAATTTTTTTTGATGATTATTCGCGTTCAGATTTTAGCGTAAAGCGACTTGAAAATCTTTTGGTTTACCAAAATTCTTTGCTTGAATTAAGAAGCGTTCAGCAAGATGACAAATATAATTTTTTTATGACTTACGAAAAAGATTCTTCGCTTTTAAGTGCACAACTTTTGCTTAACGATTTGGATCCTTTTACGCTTATTCGCGGAACTTCTTATCCTCAAATTATTTTAGACATTATGGGAACAAAAATTTCTGGAAAGTCAAATTTTAGTTTTGATTTTTCGGATTTTAAGTACAAATGGAACACAAATAATTCGCTTGAACTTTCTAAAAAAATATCGCCTTTAGGACAAACTTTAAGTTTTAATCTTTCTGGCGACAATGATTTTGTAAACGTAAATTCTCTAACTGCTCGTGGAGAACTTGCATCTTTTACTTTTAACGGCAGATTTGACATAAAAAATCTTATTCCTCAAGCGTATATGAATTTGGAATATTATAAAATTCCAAACGGAAATAAAATTTCTGGTGAACTTTATGTTCAGCCAAACCGCGAAGGTTTTATTTGTTTTATTCCGCAATTAAATCTTGGAAAACAATCATTTTCAGCACTTGAACTTTCTGTGGACAAAATTTCATCTTCTATGAATTTTACTTTTGATGGATTTGATTACACTCATTCTGAATACGAAAAGCCTGCGTCAGTTCATTTAGACGGAAATCTTTCTTTGGAAAATTCAACTCAACTTCAAACTTCAGTCAGCGTCGATTCACTTTTTTTAGATTCTATTGCTCGCTCTTCATATTTCTTTCTTGAAAGTGACGAAACTGAAAATTCGCTTGTAAAAACTTTAAATCCTTTTATTACAAGTTTTGAACTTTATTTAGACACGGATTTTAAAAACTTTACTTTTAATTCGCCTTATTTACTTTTTGCAAACACGCAAGTTGATCGCCAAGTTTTATTTTTATCAGTTGACGGAAGCGAAAATGCAATAAATGTGAGTCAGTTTGATTTAATTTTTGATAAAAATTCTCTTGTTTTAAACGCAAATGCTGATATTTCGCCAGAAGACGGACAAGTTATTTTTAATACTTCATTAACTTTTAATTCAATCCCTTACGATTTTTCTGGAATTTATTCAGATAAATGGATAAATCTTACAGGTTCTTACGGATTTGAACTTTCGCTGGATTTCAAGAACGGATTTGTTGGTTCAACACGTTTTGACAGTTTGCCAATAAGTTATTCAAACTTTTTGTTTTCTTTAGGAACTCAAATCGAATTTGATTACAAAAATTTGGAAGATTTTAATGTAAATATTGTGAATTTTACGCTTGATGAACTAAATGGCGTTTTAAGAACTCATCCAAAATTTACAATGTCAGCAAATATCGATAAAAATGGTTTTGTTGCTTCTTCAATAAATGTTAGCGATTCTCTTTCTGTTTTAAGCGGAACTTCTTACGCTTTGTGGAATGTAAACGGCGGAATTTTTGACAATATGAACTTAAATCTTTCGCTAAAAAATGAAATTTCTTCTCAGGCGATAACTTTAAATGGACAAATTACAAATCCGCTTCAAAAATCATTAAATTCGCAAAGTATTGTTCAAGATTTTTATTTTTCACTTAACGCTGATGTAAATGAATTTCCAATGAGTTTTATTTTTTCAGATCAGCAAAATGACGATTCACTTTCGGCAACAATTACGGCAACTGGAACAATCGAAAATCCTTATGTTTCTGTAAATCTTTCGGGACTTTCTTATTCAATGGGCGGATTGCCTTTGACAGCACAAGGAAATTTTAACTTAGTTGAAGGAATTTTTTCTATTGAAAATCTTGACGGTTCTTGGAACGGATTTTATGTTTCTTCATCTTCAGCGAACATTGATTTAAGTAAAATGGAAGGAAATCTTAACACAAATCTTTCTTGGTATTTAAACTCTAAAAGTTTAGTTTTGCCTTTACAAATCAAACTTGAAAATCTTGACGACAAATCTTTAGAAAATCAAAAATTTGTAATTCCAGAAAATTTTATTTTGAGTTTTTATTGTCCGCAAATCGAAGGAAATTTGATCGAAAATCAAAATCACGAATTAAATCTTCAAATTATTCGAAGCAAAGGTCGTTTTGATTTTATAAGCGACGAATATTTAGGATTTTACGGCGATATGACTGACGACGGATTTATGAGTTTTGCAGTTGCCGAAGATAAATCTTTTCATTTTAACTTGAATGGTTCAATTATAAATAACGAAATGAATCTTGCACTGAATAATGTTTATTTGGATCTTTCAAAATTCAATTCGATTATAAATTCTGATTTTTTTAGCGTTTACAAAGCGATTCTTGAAGGAAATTTAAATATTACAGGTCTTGCCACAGATCCGAATCTGGAAGGATTTGCAGTTTTAAATGATGTTGAAATAAATTTTCCATCTTTTGTGCCAGAACACGTTTTTACTTCTCAAATTCCAATCGATTTTTCGCAAGAAGAAATTGTTGTTCCTGAAACGAGTTTTACGATTAAAGACGGAAAGTTAAATGTTAGTGCAGTTGTTGAACTTGATCGCTGGGCTTTGTCTGCTCTTGATGTAAAACTTTCCACTGAAAAAAATAAAGACATTCCGGTCGATATTCAAGTTCCGTTTGTTAGAGTTAAAGGTTTTACTTCGATTGATGCATCTTTAACAATGGACGAAGGAAATCTTGATTTGCTTGGTGATATTGGAATTAGAAATTCAGAAATTTCGCTTCTTACAAATACTGGAAATTCTGCAAGTTTTGATTCTAACGAAAATAATTCTTCTTCGAGTTCAGCAAATTCTATGAACGTAAATATTGGAATAAATCTTAATGTTGGTCAAAAAGTTCAAATTGTATTAAATCCACTTATTCGCGGACTTATCGCACCAAACACGCCAATCAGTTTTAATATGGACATGGCATCAGGTCTTTGGAACTTAAAAGGTGATGTTGTTCTTCGTGGCGGAGAACTTTCATATTTAAATAGAAACTTTTATTTAAAAGAAGGAAGAATTATTCTTAACGAAACTCAAAATTATTTTAATCCTTTTATTACAGTTAGAGCCGAAACTCGCGAGCATGACGAAAATGGTGATCCTATAACAATTACGGTTTCTGCAATTCGCCAAAACGTTTCAAACTTTCACGCAACAATGTATTCAACTCCTGCAAAATCTGAAACTGAAATTCTTTCGATTTTAGGTCAAATGGCTGCAGGAGACGCAACAAGTGCCGGAAATTTCTTGCTTTCCACAGTTGATTATGGCGTTTCTGTAACTTTAATTCGCAGACTTGAAGGTGCATTGCGAGATTTATTTAATTTTGATATATTTTCAATTCGTACATCTTTACTTCAAAATGTTTTAAAGCAAGGTTTTACTATAAACTCGGATTCTGAAAAAGCCACTTTTGGAAGTAACTTATTTGACAATTCGACTGTTTATATTGGTAAGTACTTTGGCTCTTCAATATACGCTGATGCTTTAATGCATTGGTCTTATGATGAATCAAAGGCTGGAAAGTCTGATGAAACTGGCGGTTTGGTTTTTCAGCCAGAAGTTGGTCTTGAACTAGATTCGCCGTTTGCAAATATTCGTTGGAGTTATGCTCCGGATTTAGGTGATTTTGGTTCTTCTTGGGCAGCGGCTTCATCAATAACACTTTCTTGGAGATTTTCATTTTAGAAAAAATTTTTTTAGATTTATAAAAATCAATTATTAAAAGAGGATTTTATGTATTTAAAACTTCAAAAGTTTTTTGCTTTACTTTTTACGCTGATTATATTTATTTCAGTTCCAACTTTTTCGCAAGATGATTCTGCCTGGTACGAAAATAAGCCAATTAAATCTGTTGTTTTTGAAGGATTAAAAAATATAAAAGCAAGCGATCTTGAAGGAATTACAAGTTCTTATATTGGAAAAAGATTTACAGATGAAATTCCAAATGAACTTTATAATAAAATCGAAGCTCTTGATTATTTTAGCGATTATGAAATTAAGCTTCAAAAAAATGATGGCGGAAGAACTATAAAAATCATAATTGAAGTAAGCGAATATCCAGTTGTTTCAAAAATTATTTTTTCAGGAAATCATCAAATTCACGATGGCGATTTAAAAGATGTTATTTCTATAAAAGAAAAAGATATTTTTAATACAGAAAAAATGCTCATGGATCAGCGAGCAATAAAAAATCATTATATTGACAAAGGTTACACTGACGCAAATGTAAGATCAGAATCTAAGCAAACTGAAGATGGCGTTGTTATTACATTTTTAATTGAAGAAAATCGGCAAACTGTTGTTAAAAAAATTGAATTTTCAGGAAACAAAGTTGTAAGTTCTAAAACCTTAAAAGGTAAAATCTCACTAAAAGAAGTTGGAATTTTTAATAATGGAGCGTTTCAAGAAACTTCTTTAAGTTCTGATGTAAAAGCAATTGTTACATATTATCAAAATCGCGGTTATGTTGATGCTCGAGTTTATGAACCAAAAGTTGAAAGTTCTTATAATGAAGAAAAAAAGCGTCAAGAATTAACAATTACGTTTGAAGTTATTGAAGGTTCTCAATACGAATTTGGCGGAATGACATTTTCTGGAAATCACGTTTTTTCAGAAGATAAATTGCAAAGTCTTGTAAAACTTGAAAAAGGCAAGGTTTATAACGAGACTCGATTTCAAGAAAGCAAAGCGGCGGTTCAGAATCTTTATTACGAAAATGGTTATACTTCGAATCGTTTTGATGCAAAAATGACAAAAGATCCTGAATCAAAAACAATTTCTTATGTTTTGGAAATCACAGAAAATCCGCGAAGTCATATTGAAGATGTAATTATTAGAGGAAATACAAAAACTAAGGAATATGTAATTCGGCGTGAAATTCCAATCGAAAGTGGCGATATTTTTTCTAATACAAAAGTTATGACTGGCTTGAGAAATCTTTATAATCTTCAATATTTTTCTGCCATTGTTCCTGATGTTGTTCAAGGTTCAGAAGAAAATTTGGTTGATCTTGTTTTTTCTGTTGAAGAGCAAAGTACAACAACTTTAGATTTTGGTTTTACGTTTAGTGGCGTTTCTGATCCAGATGAGTTTCCAATCGCACTTTACGCAAAAATTACAAATTCAAATCTTTTTGGCGAAGGTCGTTCTGTTTCTGCGGGCGTTACGCTTTCAACTGACGAACAATCTGTTTCTTTAAGTTATGGTCAAAACTGGTTGTTTGAATTGCCAATTTCTACTTCATTTTCGGCAAGTTATTCTCATAGTAAAAATTATGCTCTTACAAATTTCTTGCTTCCAGACGGTTCTATTGATAATGATTATTATTATATGGAATATGAGCAGCATGAATTTAATTTAAGTGCATCTTTAGGTCGCCGATGGACTCCTGATTTTGCAATTTTAACTTTAACTGGCGGAATTAGCGGTTCTTTAATTGATAATATTTACAATTCGTCTTTATTTGTTCCTTATGATGCTTCTGTAAGTCAATACAATAATAACTGGGAACCAAAAAATTCTTTGTGGACGTCTTTTTCAGTTGATAATCGAAACATAAATTACGATCCTTCTTCTGGTTGGTTCTTAAATGAAAGACTTGCTTGGTATGGTTTGCTTCCAGCAGGAACTTTTTCTTTCCTTAACGATAATTGGGCAGATTGGGGCGAAAAAGAATTTTATCTTAGAACAGACACAAAAGGTGAAATTTATTTTACTTTGTTAGATCATCCGTTCTCAGAAAATTGGTCGCTTAAGTTGATTCTTATGGGATATTCAAGCCTTTCTATGCAATTCCCAATTCCAGGAACAACAATCAAGCAGTCAAATCAACTTTATATTGACGGAATGTTTAATGGACGCGGTTGGACAATTTACAATACTGCCGCTGGTCGAGGACTTGCTTTGTGGAGCAACACTGTGGAATTAAGATGTCCAGTCGTTCCGGGCATTTTTGCAATAGATTTGTGGTTTGATGCAATTTGTATTGCAGATTCAGTACAAGAATTTTATACGCAAATGAATCAAGATATGTGGTATTTTAGTTTTGGACCAAGTTTGCGTTTTGCAATTCAACAATTCCCATTAAGGCTTTTGTTTGTTAATACTTTCAAAGTTAAAGATGGACAAATTGTATTCCTTGATCAAGATGGAAGTGCAGGTAAACCTTGGTACAGAAATTTCAATTTTGTACTTTCATTTAATCTTGTAAATAAATAAAATTAGAGGATTTTTATGAAAAAGAATTTTTTTGTTAAATTTATAATCTTTGCTGTATTTTTTTGTGTTTCTTCAGTCGTTTTTGCACAACAAATAACAAAATTTGCCGTAGTTGATACTGCAAAAGTTTATCAATCATATTTTAGAACTTCCGCTCCAGTTCGTAATTACGAAAGTAAAAAAGCAGAATTTCAGCAAGAAATCAACAAAATGATTGCTGAACTTCAAGATCTTCACGACAAGCAAATCGAATACGAAAAAGATGGAAATGAAACTGCCGCTTTAAGAATTCAATCACAAATCACCAAAAAATCTGATTATTTAACTGAATATACAAACGCTAAAAATGTTGAACTTGAATCTTTAAAAATTTCTTTACAAAACAACGACGCTTTTTATAAAAAACTTTATGAAACTCTTGAGCGAATTGCAGAAACTGGCGGTTATAGCATGATTTTAAGTTTGCAACAATCAAACGAAATTTTGTGGTACAGTCCTTCTGTGGATATTACAGATCAAGTTATTGCACAACTCGGTTTATAAATCATAATGGCAGACGAAACTCCTCTTTTTCAACAGTATCTTGGAATAAAAGCCCAACATCCTAATGAAGTTTTATTTTTTAGGCTTGGAGATTTTTATGAAATGTTCAATGAAGATGCTATTGAAGTTTCAAAACTTTTAAATTTAACTCTAACGCACAAAGGCGGAAATCCAATGTGCGGAATTCCCTATCACGCAGCAAAAATTTACATTGCTCGTTTACTTCGGCTTGGAAAAAAAATTGCTATTGCAGAACAAATTGGCGAAATTGCTCACGGAAAAGGTTTAACTGAGCGAAAAGTCATAGAAATTATAACGCCTGGAACTGCCGTAGAAAGTGAATATATTGAAAGTGGCATAAATAATTTTGTTGCGTCAATTTATATAAGCAAAGGTTTTGTTGGATTTGCTTTTCTTGATGTTACAACTGGCGAGTTTAAAGCGACAAGTTTTTCAGAGCAGACGATTTCAGAAAATTTGCCAAAAGAATTAGGTCGCGTAAATCCTAGAGAATTGCTTTTGCCCGAAAATCTGCGTGACGATTCTAATGTACAAAATGCAATCAGTCTTTTAAGTAACACATCAGTTTCTTATTATCCAACTTGGAATTTTAATGCTGAACTTTCTTACGAGCGACTAAAAAAACAATTCAATACCTTATCTTTAAAATCTTTTTCTTTAACAGAAAATTCTATAGAAGTTGTGCCCGCTGGATTTATTTTAGATTATGTCGAAAAAACAACAGGCACGCTTTCTCCGCACGTAAGAGGAATTTCGGTTTACCAAGACAATCAATTTGTTGTGATTGATGATTCTTCGAGGCGAAATCTTGAAATTTTAGCAAATATCCGCGACGGAACTTCGTCATATACTTTGTTTGAATGTTTGAATTACTGTAAAACTTCAATGGGAAACCGTTTGCTTCGTGAATGGCTTATGTTTCCGCTTACAAATCTTGAAAAAATCAACAGAAGATTAAATCACGTAGAACTTTTTTATAATGATAGAACTTTACTTCACAAAGTTCGTGAACAACTTTCTGGAATTCTTGACATAGAACGACTTGCCGGCAGAATCGCAATGGACAGAGCTCACGCAAAAGATTTACAAGCATTAAAATCAAGTCTTATTTTGTGGCAAAATATTGTGCAAATCTTAGGAAAGTCTGATTTTTCTACGCAAGAAAGCGAAACTTCAAAAAAAATCATCGAATTTATTGACAAATCAATCTTAGAAGATCCTTCCACGTCTTTAACGGAAGGTCGAATTATAAAAGAAGGTTGGTCGGCGGAACTTGATAATTGGCGAGAAATTCAAAACAATTTCAACAAAGTACTTGAAGATTACGCTCAAGAAGAACGTGAAAAAACTGATATTCAAAATTTAAAAATCAAAAATAACGGAAATATGGGATATTTTATTGAAGTTACAAAAGGTAAACTTTCAAAAGTTCCAGAGCATTTTATTATGCGCCGTTCATTAATGAATCAAGATCGTTATACAACTCCAAAACTGCAAGAACTCGAAGCAAAGTTAAATGAATCTGGAGCGAAAATCCTTGAACTTGAAAAAAATCTTTTCCTTGAAGTGCGAAATATCTTAAAACAAAATGTATTTTATCTTCAAAATCTTGCAAAAGATATTTCTTACACTGATGTTTGTGCGAATTTTGCTTATGCTGCAATTTCAAATAATTGGATAAAACCTGAAGTTTCTGAAAGTTTCAACTTTGATATAAAAGAAGGTCGGCATCCGGTTGTAGAAAAGCATTTGCCTTCTGGAGAATTTGTTCCAAATGATTTAAAACTTGGAAAATTTGACGGTGAAAATATAAGTTTTGCCTTAATTACAGGTCCGAATATGGCGGGAAAAAGCACTTTCTTGCGTCAAAATGCACTTATTTCGCTTATGGCACAAGTTGGATGTTTTG
>CAZLXK010000077.1:0-10264 GCA_964563305.1 uncultured Treponema sp. | reverse complement strand
ATTCAGACGCTAAAAAAATTGCTAAAAAGTCACAATTATATTTGTATTCTTGTGTTGAATATTACTTAAATAAAAGTCAGTATTTTTCAAATGAATTTATGGAAAAAGTAAAAAACAATTTTTGGCTTTCTGAAAATGAAAATTATGAATTTGATTTTTATCCAAAAGCCGGCGAATATGAAAAAATTTATCAACAGCAAAGTAAGCAAAATCAAAATCAGCAAGTTGAAGAAAATTCTTTGCAAGAAGATTCGCTTGTAAAAAAATCAGAATATAAAAAAATAAAAAAAGCGGAACTTAGCGACGCGGATTATTATGGCGAAGGTTTTGCTGAAGGTAAAATCGAAGATAAAAACAAAATTGAAGAAGAATCTGTAAAAAAAGCTCAAGATTCAACTGAAAAAACTGATTCTAATAAATCAGACAACAATAATTCTTTAAGTGAAAACTCAAACGAAACTGAAAAGCAAACTTCAAATCAAACTGAACAAAAAAATCTTCCTACTTCAAATAATGTTCAGGGAACAGGAACCGCGATAAAATCTCTTGAAGAAATTTTCTTTACTCAAAAAGGAAATCCAATGCCTTACGTAAAAAATGGAATTGACACGCCAAGAACTTTTTTTGCAAAAATGGAACTTCAAGGAAAATCACAAAAAAAAGGCAAATATGGAAATGGAAAAAATATTTCTTCTTACAATTACAAAAGTTTTATTCCGGGTTTGCAGTCAGATGAAATAAAGTCCGCTGGTTCTGATAGTTTTGGAATGTTTACAGCGTGCATTTATCTTGCTGGTTTAGATGAATTTTTTTATTCATATAATGGAAAGCCTGCAAAAAATTTAAAATCGTATTCAGAAAATATTGCGTCTTTAAGTTCAAAAAAGTTAGGAACTTTAGTTGATGAATATTCTCCAAATTCGCGTTTTTCAATAGAAGATTTAGAAATTTGTTCTTATATGATTTCAGACAATAATAATCTTCGAGAAGGCGATATTTTAGTAAAAAATAAAGATGGCGATCGAGAAATTTGTATTGTTGTAGGAAGAATTAATAAAAGTGAAAAAAATCCAGGAAATTTTGAAGTTGTCGCTCTTTCTGAAAAAACTATGGTTGCAAAAAAATGTCTTTGGTCAGAACTCGAAGATTTAGAATATTATTGTCCGCGAAGACTTGTTTGCATAAAAAATTCTAATTCAAAGTTGGAATGTGCTGATGTTCTTGATACAAGTGTTTTTGGTGGCAGAATAAATTTTGAATCAATTAAAGAAAATGAACAAGCAGATGATTCTTATTGGCGATGGATTCCAAATACGGGCGAATGGCTTGAACTTTCAAATCCTAAAATTTACTTAACAAATTTTATGGGAATGTCTGTAATTGAAGATTCTCAAAGTCCCAAAAAAACTACAGAAATTGAATTTGGCTTAAAAGATAGAAATTTTGATGAAAAACAATATAAACGAGATTCAAGCGGATCTTATTATAGAAGAGCCACAAATAACAATCCTAAAGGAAAATTTCATTTTGCTTTTGAAACAACAAAAGGAGGAATGATTGTTTACGGAACTTTTTATAATAATGGAACTGAAATCTATGATTTGGTAAAAGAAAAATCGCTTGGAAAAGTTACTTTGAATAATTTTGGTGAATTGGAAGTTGATGGTCAAAAAATTGTAAAGTTTTATATTCGACCTTACGATTTAGAATCTGCTAATCCAGGCGATGATGTGTTTTTGTATGTAAACTTAAAAAATGACGACAAAATTATTTCAATAGATTCGATTGAAAATTGTTATCTTGCGGTTTATGACAAAAAACTTTTGTGGCGAGCGAATCTGTACTTAAATCAAAACGAAAGTGATTCTAAAAATGCAAAAAATGGTGTTGATTGGAATGATGTTCATAAGTGGAATGTTCCTCCAAGTGCAGATTGTGTAAAAAAATTTGATAATTTGTGGTGGTGGAATTCTTCTTGGGGATTTAATGAATGGAATAGATTTTATGATGGCACACAAAATGTTTCTAATATTTCAAGTTTGGATATTGGAAACGGCGGACAAACTGTAGTTTTTCAAGAATTTACTCCACATAGAACCGTAACTTCAAATGAAGAATTACCAACTCAAAAAAATAAAATAAATAGAACAGTTGCGTATAGTTATCCAATTTATAAATATGACAGAGAAGATTCTGAAGGCGACAAAGGGAGCATGGACAGTCCTTTTGATTTTCTGTGGAAATTAAATCAGCAATATGAAAGTCGCAAGAAAAAATCTAGTGCTACTTGGACAACAATAGAAAACAGATGGAAAAATTATAAAAACTCTCAAAGTGATAAAAATATGAGCCAAAGTTTTTTGCCAGGTTTGGGACTTTATTATTGGGATTATTGCGGTATAGACAAGGAAAAAAATACACATGCCTGGCTTGAAAAAGATGTAGGAAGACTTGAACTTGAAAATAATTTTGAAGCAGGAACGGATTGCATTGGTTTTGCTCAGCGTTGTGCATCTTATTCTGGAAATAATTATATTTGGAATGATTTACCTAAAGGAGTTATGGAAAACACAACAAATGATTATCAAGATGTATTAAAACTTTACGGAAAAAATCAACAATATAGAACTTATCCAAATAATTTAGCAGAAACAAAACCACCATATTGTCTTTATGGTGGAAGGCTTGAATGTGCAGAAGATATTTTTTATTTGGAATCGGTTGAGGGTGGTTTTAAAGACGCAAAATTCGAAGAAAAGTTTGAAGAAGAACTTGTGCAGAAATTGAGGTGTGTAGTTCCAGGAGATATTTTTGTAAAGGCTTCAAGTGTTGAATCTTATAAAAAAAATGGTTTACGAAGTCATATTGCAATAGTTGCTTCTGTGCCGGAAAATTCAACTGAACTTTCTGCAAAAGAACTTATGGAAAAAATAACTTTAATAGAATCAACTTATGCTGCTTGGGCTCAAAGTGTAGTAAAAGTTTTTACTTTGGCTGATTATTATAATTGCGGAAGTACAGAAAAAGTAAAACTATATGATCATGAAGCCCAATTTGGATTTAAATGTTATAGTTTTGCAGTTAGAAGATTATTAACTAAGTCTTAAATATCACTTTTTAGTCTATTAGGAGTTTTATTATGAAAAAATATATTTTAAGTTTTTTATTAGGAGGTTTTATTTTATGTTGTGCATATTCTCAAGATATTATAAAAGCAGAAAAAGAAGTTTTAGGAACTATTCCAGTGTATCATCCTAAAAAACATCGGGAAATTTCGGGTCCAACTTTGAATTATACACATTTATTTGGAGAAGAAAATGCACCTTGTGGACCATCAATAGGAAAAGACGGAAGTTTATATATATTTCGTATTTATGGTGATAGTTATGATGGTAATCGGGGATCAAATTCTGTTGTAAAATTCAAGGATGGTAAATTTTCAGAATTTTGGATTGTTGATTTAGGAAATGCCTTGTCTGAGTATAAAAAACATTACGATTCTGAAAATGGATATATTGGTGGAACTTTATGTTTGTCTGAAAAAAATGGTGGAACTTATGGAGTTTGTCCTCCATTAGAAGAAACTATCAGAGAAGATTCTAAAGAAATTGAAAGAAATTCTTTTTATAAATCTTATAAATTTATTCCTACAAGTTTTGGTTCATTAGTATATTCTGATGAAGATTATTGTATTATTAACGATTATTCTGGTAGTGGTACTGATGAAGATAATAAAAAAGACAAAAAGCCATATTGGCGTGCCGTAGTTTTTGATGAAAATACAAAAGATAGACCTAAAATTATTACTGGTTCAGAATTAGAAGAATTCTTATCAAAAAGTCCAGACCGTGTAAATTTTCGCTATGAAAATGAAATGCTTTATTCAAATAAAAATAATTTACTTATGGATTATTATATGGAGGATTTGTATGCTTGCACTTTAGAGTCTGGTCATGTTTTAATCTCTCAAGATGCGAGAGAATGGAAAGGAAGTCCTTATTTTGAAAAAAAATATGCGATAGTTTCTACTTTTGGAAATATTGAATGTTTTATTGAAATGCCATGGTGCTTTGATATCAAACATTATGCACCAAAAGAATATCATACAAGTTCTTCTGGAAATTATGGTGAAATTTATTGTCTTATTCCTCCGCACACAAGTAAAACTTATGATCGCAATCCTGGTTCTGGAGATCCGCCCTATGAAGTTGACGCGATTATAGAAGGTAATGTTGAACTTGCTGTAACAAGAACGCATCTTAAATATTTTGGCGTGCTAACCGACGATTATGTTCATTTGCGACGCGAAGCTACTAGAAAAAGCGAAAGCTTAGGAAAATACAACAAAGGAACTGGCTTTTACATAATAGATGTTGGTGAAAAGGTAGAAAATATTGGCGGTGATGTAGGAGTTTGGTATAAAGTTAGACTTCACGACAAAACTGAAGGTTATTTTTTTGGTGCGTACGTAAAAAATTTATACGATGGACCTGGAAAAAATGAAAAACTTCCTTGGAAAAATGTAAGCAAATTTTAAAAGCATAAATCTTGTCTTTTCTGAAATTTGCAAAAAAGTAAAAAATTATAATTTTGAGGAATTTTAAATTTTTCCGCTAGAAATAAGTTCTATCATAATAGAAGCGATTTTTGGATCAAATTGTTTACCTTTGTTCTTTTCCAATTCTCCTAAAATTTCTTCTTTTGATAGAGCTTTTCTGTAAGAACGGTCAGTTGCCATTGCATCATAAGAATCCGCAACGCAAATAATGCGAGCAACAAGCGGAATGTCTTCGCCTGAAAGTCCGTACATATAACCTTTGCCGTCATAACGTTCGTGATGATACAAAACTGCATCTTTTACATTAGGAATATGATTAAAATCTTCTAAAACTTCGGCTCCGTAAAGAGTGTGCATTTTCATAACGTCCCATTCTTCGTCTGTAAGTTTTCCCGGTTTACATAAAATTTCATTTGGAATTAAAACTTTGCCAACATCATGCAAAAGTCCCAAATAATAAATATTTTGTAAATCATCACCGGTAAATCCCATTTTTTCGGCAATTAACTTAGAATATTTTCCAACGTGAAAAGAATGTTCTTTTGTGTAAGGATCGCGAACATCAATAAAATGTGAAATTAGTTTTATAAGATCTTCTATGGTTTTAGTAGAATTCTTCTTTTGTCGTGTCAAAATTAAATTAAAAATAATATAAATAAAAAGCACAAGAAGACTTAAAATTAAACAAATTGTAAAAATTATAAAGCAAGAATTTTTTAAGATTGATTTTTTTAAGTTATAAGTTAATTCAAAATCGCAAGTTTCTAAAAGTTTTGAAGTGTAAAGAACAAGACCAATTTTTCCTTGACTTTTTGATTGAATGTTTAAGTTTAAAGCTTTTTCTTGCCCATTAACTACAATAGAATTTTTTTCATCAGAAAAATCAGAATTAAAGTTTCCATTCCAACTAGAATCAATCTTAAAAGCACAAGGCAAAATAATTTTTAAAGTCCAATTTGTTAAAGTTGCATTGTAATTATTGTTGATAAAAATATCATATTGAGCGCCCCATTCTTCAAGTTCGCCATTGAACCAAGCATTTTGCGTATTGTCGGCACGATAAGGAATTTCTATAAAAACAGAACATTCGCTGTCGTTTTTGATTTTTTTTCCAACCGTCGCCCTTTGTGAGTAAACGTGTACTTTTTTGTTTTCAAAAATATTTTGAATCATAAAAACTGCTGCAAAAATAAAAAAGCAAACGCTTAAAATTATAAGAATATTTCTAAAAATTATTTTTTTTGATTTCATTTTTAAGTTAAATCTCTTTTTTAAGATTATTTTAACACTAAAAGTTTGAAAATAAAACGAAATATTTATGATTTTTGAAGTTAGAACTTAGGTGTTAGACGCTAGAAATTAAAAGTTAGAAGAGAGAATTCTTTTATTTACAGATTCTGAAACGTCCTGTCTGCCAAACCTATCTGCCAATAGGTAGAGTTCAGAATGACAGAATTTATTTAATCAACAAAACCGCAAAACTTTCCACAAACAAAACTCGCGACTTAACTACAACGATTGCGACTTAACTACAACAAACTCGCGAGTTGACTGAACAATTCAAAACTTAACCAAACAATCCAAAACTTAATCTCAAAAACCTCAAAAATCATCAAAAACCGCAAAAATTTATAATGTAATATTATTTGAGTTAAATAAGCATTTTTGTAAAAATGTAAAGTGGAAAGTTTTAAAAATCTGACTTTTCACTTAATTATTAATGGATTTTAGAAATTCTTGATAATTCTTTGATTTAAAATCGTCTTAGAAATTTAAAAAACATTTAAAAAAGAGAAAAACATGGCTAGTAAAAATTCGAGTTTCGCTAAAAAAGTAAAATTCTCGATTGGTGCAAAACTCGCACTTATTTTTAGTGCAATTATTTTGTTTTCTTTGGGAAGCGTTACTTTAATTTCTTCATATATTATGGGGCAAGATGTTAGGCGAACTGCGGAACAAAACAACTTTGACATAAATCAGCGAGCGGCCGACACAATCGAATATAAACTTTCTAACGTTCGTTCGAGCGTTTTTCAACTTTTAGATTTAATGAATATTGTTCAAGGCGGAAGAAATTCTGTAAACGCACGCCAAGCGATTTCTGTTTTTTTTGAGCGAAATTCTGATATTGCGTTAGTTTATGTTCTTTCTTCTTCACAATCGCAATCCTCAAGTTACGATGAGCGAATCGTAAACAATCAATTTTTTGTGGCAAACGAAATTGAACCTAGTTTAGCGAATGATTTTGTAAATCAGAATTATTCTTTAATCGATCGTTCTTGCTTAGGAGAAGCGATTGCAGCAAATTCGAGCACTTTTTTAAGCATTCCGACTTTAGCACTATTTTTTCCTTGGCAAGAAAATGGACGAAATCAGTGTTGCTTAGTAATTTTTTCGGCGGAAGGAATTTCTGATATTTTAGGAACTGGCAGCGAAAACACAAGTTTTATAATAAATGACCAAGACGAACTTTTGCTTCATCCAGAGCTTGAGCGAATTTTAGCAGGCGAATCTTTTGCCGATTTTCCACTTGTTTTAAAAATCCGAGAAACTGGCGAAGATTCAAGGCAAATTCCTTTTGAGTTAAGAGATGAGAATGGAAAAATCCACAGATATTTTGGAGCTTACGAAAAAAATCAAACTGCTGACGTTGTTGTAATTACGATTGTGAGTCAAGAAACTGTTCTTTCTGGCGTTTACAACACAATGAAAAATAATCTTTTTATTAGCGGAATTGATTATTTTCTTTCCATTTTGATTATTTTACTTTTTGCTCGATTTGCGATTTCAAATCAACTTAGAAAATTGACTTTTGCCACAAACGAAATTCAAAACGGAAATTTTGAAACTGAAATAATCGACAATTTGAATACAAAGCGAAAAGACGAAATTGGAGTTTTAAACGAAGCTACACAAAATGAACGAGAGTTCTTGAACACTTTTGCCAAATTTACAAATAAAAATGTTGCTAAGGCGATTGCTCGTAAAGAAATTGATTTTGAGCCGCACTTAAAAGATTTGACGATTTTTTTTAGCGACATTCGCGGTTTTACTGCAATTTCTGACGGTTTTAGAGCAAAATTTGGCGATGAATCTCCAGCGGAAATTATTGCTTTTTTGAACGATTATATGGAACGAATGGTTGAATGTGTTTCTTTGAGTGGCGGAACAATTGATAAATTTGAAGGCGATGCGATTATGGCGGTTTGGGGAATTTTGCGAGATGAAAATCTTAGTGCACAAAATCACCTTGAACACGTAAAAGAAGACGCTGTAAATGCAATTCGCGGAACTATTGCGATGCGTTATTCGCTGATGAAATACAACAAAGAAGCCACACTTTTTACAGAAAAGCACAAAAACGAAAAACAAGCAAAATATAAACCTCACATTAGAATTGGTTGCGGACTAAACACTGGACGAGCAACTGCCGGAATTATGGGCGGAAAAGATAAACTTGAATACACAGCGATTGGAGACGCAGTAAATTTTGCAAGCCGAACAGAAAGTTCAAATAAAGCGTGCGGAACAGATATTCTAATAACCGAAGACACTTACAATCTTCTTAAAAAAGATTTTATAAAATGTCAAGAAAATCAATTTTCTATAAAAACTGAAAACTTAAAAAATGAAATTCTCGTAGAAAAAATTCCAGTTGAATTTGAAGTAAAAGGAAAAGGCATTCAACATTTTTATGGCGTTGTAAATATGCCAAATTTTGATATAGAAGAATTTTTTAAGAAAGCTGATTCTGATACAAAAAAATTTATTCTTGATGCTGATTGTGAAAAAGCGGTTGGTCAAAAAGGACCAAAAACTCTAAACGAAGTAAGGAAAATGCTTGGAATTCCAATTCCTGATTTTGAAAAGGTGAATTTAAATGCGGACGAAAACAAAGTTCAAGTCAAGCAATAATTTTAGAGTGGCTTTTTGTTTTTCTGTTTTACTTTGCATTTTTGGAGCCACAATAAATTTTTTGCTTTTCTACAAAAACTTTTATAGAACTCTTTCAAAATTAAATGAAGAGCCAATCGCACAAGTTTCATTTAAATATAAAACTGCCGAGCGAAGATTTTTAGAACGTCCAATTTGGGACAGATTAAAACAATTTTCATATCTTTATAACGGCGACACAGTTCACACAAGTTTTGGAGCAGAAGCAACAGTTACTTTTATTGACGGAAACTCAATGTTTTTGTCAGAAAGCACGATTGCACAAATTTTTTACACGGAAAGTGAATCTGGAACAAAATCGGCTGGAGCAAGACTTTCTGGCGGTCAAGTTTTAGTTGATTCAAGTTCTTCTCAAAACGGATTTTCTCTTGACACAAGCGGAAATATTTTAACTTTGGAAAGTGGCGGAAAACTTAGTGCAACAAATATTTCTCAAGATGATTTTGATTTTTTTAACGCAACAAGTTCACAAAATGCACAAAGTAATTCTGTTCAAATTATTTCTGGAAATGCAAAAATTTTAAGTTCAGATGGAAACGAAACGCAAATTTCTGAAGGAGAAGTTTTAGAACTTACTTCAGAAAATTTTGGAGAAAATTATTCAAAAACTCAGGAAAATTTTTTAAGGGCAAATCTTACAATTTTAAATCCAAGTCCAAACGAAAAAATAATTTATCACACGCAAGATTTATGCGAAGTTTTATTTAAATGGAAAATTCAAAACTTTTCGCAAGAAGAAAATTCTTTTCAATCAGAAAATTCTCCGCCACAATCAGAAAATTTTGAAAGTTTAGTTCTTGAAATTTTTTCTGACAGAAAAATGAAAAATCTTGTTCACGAAGCAAACGTTTTGAATCAAGATTCATATTCAACACAACTTTCAAGCGGAACTTATTATTACAAATTGACTTTGACCTTAAAAGACGAAAACTTTTTACAAAAATCTGGAAAGTTTCAAGTAATGCAAAGTTTGCCGCCAGTTTTAATTTCGCCACAAGAAAATCATCAAGAATTTTATTCATCAAAAAATCCTTCGCTACGTTTTGTTTGGTCGCCGTCGCAACTTGCAGATTATTATGAACTTCAAATTTCAACTGACGAAAATTTTGAAAACTTGCTTTATTCAGAAATCATTTTTCAAACTTCAAGAAATGTTCAAACTTTAAATGAAGGAAAATATTTTTGGCGAGTAAGACCATTTTTTAGAATGAACAATGAAGGTTTTGCCGCAGTTTCGCAAACTGGAAGTTTTTCAATCGAAAAAAAATTAGAACTTGCAGCCCCAAATCTTTTAGTTCCGCAAAATGAAAGTTTTGTAAATTTAGAAAAAGAATCATCAAAAACATATTTTTCTTGGAAACGCGACAGAAATGTTTTTGAATACGAATTTTTGGCAAATGATTCAGAAGATTTTTCAGATCCGAAAATTTTTATTACAACTGATAAAAATTTTATTTCACTTTCATCATCAGAAAATTTTAGTCAAGGAAAATGGTTTTGGAAAGTTAGAATGAAAGATGAAAACGAAAATTTTTCGCCTTATTCTGAAACTCGAAGTTTTTACGCTGCAAATGGAAATCTTGAAATTCGCACGATTGAACCGCCAAACAATTTTATTGTTGCACAAACTTTTGTTCCCGACACAAGATTTACTTGGAAAAAAAATTTGAGCCAAGGCTTGACTTCAAAAATTTATATTGCTACAGACGAAAATATGCAAAATATTATTTTTTCTTCTCAAGCACCAGAATT
>CAZLXK010000076.1:0-10315 GCA_964563305.1 uncultured Treponema sp. | reverse complement strand
TTATATAAAGTCTTGTTAAAGGTTTTTCTCTTTTGTAATCATCAGGTTCGGGCTTTGGATTTCTAGGATTTCTGTACTGACTTGGTTCGTCAAGATAAAGTATTTCTTCTGAATCCGAATTGCTGATAATAGAAAATTCTTGCGAAAACAAATTATTTGTTAAAATTAAAGCTAAAGTAAGCAAAATTAACTTTTTTACATTCATAAAATTCATAAATCACCTTTTTATTGAAAATTTTTTAAATTACTTCATTACAAGTTTTGTTTGTCATATTTTAACATAATTATTCATCTTTTAAAACTCCATTTTCTAGGAAACTAAAATAAGAATTTTTTGCGATGATTATGTGATCTAGTAAAGAAATCCCCAAAAGTTGAGAAATTTTAAGTAATTTTGAAGTGCAATTAAAATCCGCTTCACTTGGATTTGGGGAACCGCTTGGATGATTATGGCAAACAATCATTGCACTTGCATGTTCTTTTATTGCTGAAGAAAAAACTTCGCGTGGCTGAACAAATGCACAATTTATGCCACCAATGCAAATTGTATGCATATTTATAATTTCTCGCAAACCGTTTAATGTGATTGTAATAAAATGCTCCATAGTTTTTAGAGAATAATGTTGAATAAAAGGCAAAATGTCACTCGGCTTGTTTATTATCGTGTTAAGATGAGCGTTTCGTCTTCTTCCAAATTCTAGTGCCGACGCAATTGTTAAAGCGTTTGATTGTCCAATTCCGTCAAGTTGCATAAGATTAGCAATTAAATTTTCTTGAGAACTTTTGTCAATTTCGTTTAAGATTTCACAAGCGAGATGTTCTATAGGATTAGTTTTTGTTCCTTTTCCTAAAATCATCATTATTAATTCTTCGTCGCTTGGATAAGATAAGCCATTTCTTAAAGTTAATTCGCGAATGTCAGGTTTTACTTTTGCAAATTTTATAATTTCTTCTTGCATACATATTTATATCTACTCGAAAAAATCAAAAAACGCAAAAATCTACGAAAAATTTATGAAAAAATTCGTCGTCGTTTTGAACTAAAGCTAGAATGACAAATTTTTTCCGTTTAGAATTGCTTTTAAGAGAATGCCACTTTTGTAAACAAGTTTTAGCGAAAAAAACGGAACTTTTTTGTCAATCAAGTCAAGAAAAATTTCGTCGCCTTTCCAATGTTCAAAATCGTTAAGTTTTGATTTTTCAATCCACTCAAGTTTCCCTTCATCACAATCAATTATTTCGCCTTCAAAATCGTTGCTCCAAAAAATGTGCATAAATTCAGTAAAATTGTCGTCAGAAACAAAAGTCACAATTCCGCGATATTCATAAGATTTTAAACTTAAACCAGTTTCTTCTTTAACTTCTCTCAAGGCACATTCTTCTGGACTTTCGCCTTCTTCAAATTTTCCGCCAATTCCAATCCATTTATCTTTATTTATGTCATTTTGTTTTTTGATTCGGTGAAGCATCAAATATTTTTCATCTTTTTGAATGTAGCAAAGCGTTGTGTTTAACATTGAAGTCATATTTTCCTCGTGATTTTTGAATTTTTTAGTTTGGCTGATTGTATTGAATTAAAATTGAAATTTTGCCTTTGTGATTTTCTGGAAATTCATCTCTCACATCAAAATCAAATTCTTCATATTCTGTAGTTGCAAAAGCGAGCCGATTGTTGTGAAGCAGAGATTTTTCTTCTAAAAGTTTTATGTGATTTTCTTTACTGTAAAAATGTTTGTACCAAGTTGGAAAGTTTCCTTTTTTGCCAGTTAAAATAAAATCGTAACGCAACAAATCTTTAAGAAGATTTTTGTCTAAACTTTTAAAATTTTCTGTATTTTCTGATTGTGAGTTTTGAACTTTTTGATTTGTAAATTCGCCACTGATAAATTCGCCGTCAATAAGTTTTTCGCCAGAAAATCCACCGTCAATAAAATCATCAATAAAATCGTTGTACAATTCAAACCAATAAGAATCTTTGCGTGCTTGCGAAAAAGCGTTTTTTCTTCTAGCGAAATTTGTAAAATTTGTAATAAACGCCCAAGGACTCATTTTTCTAAAAATATATTTTGCTGAAAAATCAAAAATGTGCTTGTTCCAAAAAAAATCAGTTAAAGTTTCAACATCTTTTAAGTACATCATTTCTTCAAAACTTACGTAAGGCGTTGAAAAAGTTTCATAAACAGGATTTTGCATCCATTTCCAATTATTTTGCTTGGCGAATTTTTCCATTTGAGTTCCTGGAAGAACTTTTAAAAATCCGAGTTGAAGAGCGTCAGGCTTTAACTTTGCAACAAAATCAAAACTTTTTCCAAAACTTTCTAAATCTTCAAAAGGCAAACCTGCAATTAAATCCAAATGCTTGTGAATTGTTTTTGGAATTTTAGAAATATTTTTTGCAGCTTTTTCAATATTTTGTGAACGATTTATTGCTTCTAAAGTTTTTTTGTTGGAACTTTGAATTCCAATTTCAAACTGCATAATTCCTTTTGGAACTTTTTGCAAAAAATCTAAAGCTTCATCATTCAAATATTCCGCTTCAATTTCAAAATGAAACATTGTTTTGTGATTGTGATTTTCTAAAATGTATTGCCAAATTTTTATGTAACGTTCAGGCTTTAAATTAAAAGTTCGGTCAACAAATTTTACAAGTTTTACATTTGCGTCTAAAAATATTTTAAGTTCAGATTTTACTTTTTCAAGACTTTTAAATCGCACAGATTTATCAACGCTTGAAAGACAATATGAACAAGAAAAAGGGCAGCCACGATTTGATTCGTAATAATAAATTTTGTGGTCTGGATCAAAATTTCCTTGCAAAAGTTCTGGATAAGTAAAAGGCAAATCATCAAGATTTTCAATCATTGGCCTAAAACCTGTAAAAATTATTTTTGATGATTTTGAAAAACTTAAACCTTTTATTTGTGAAAGAATTTTTGAATCATTTTTTTTGTCACTAAAAAAATCGCTTGGAAAAGAAAATGTTTTTAAGATTTCAGTAAATGTAATTTCTCCTTCGCCGTTGATTATAAAATCAAGACAAGTGAGCAAAGTCAAATATTTTTGTGATGAATAAGAAAATTCAGGTCCGCCAGCACCAAGAATCGAATTTGGCAAAATTTTTTTTACGTCAGGAATTATGTTAGAAATATAACTTGCGTTCCAAATGTACGTAGAAAACAAAACTAAATCTGGCTTAAAAGATTCAATTCCTCTCAAAACTTCAATATAAGGTTGATTTATTGTAAATTCTGCAATTTGAATTTTGTGCAAGGAATTTAATTCTTTTGAAAGATATTTTTGTGCATAATTTTTTAAGTAGCGAATTGCAATGTTTGTGTGCATGTAACTCGCATTAAGAGCAATGAGTAAAATTTTCATTTTTACTAACACGTTTTTGCAAAAAAATTACAACTTAAATTTAAGAACTTCGTTTTGTAGCAAATTGAGTTTGTTTACGTTTTCGCTACTTTCGTTTTGTGATTTTTCTGCCGCTTTTGTAACCAAATTTGCACCTTCAACCATTTCGTTCATAGAATTGCTGATTTCATTTGTAATATTTGAAAGAAGTCCCATTTCTTGAACAATTTGTTTTCCGCCTTCAAGAAGTTCGCTTGAGTTACTTTGAACTGTGTCGCTCGAAGATTTTATTTCGTTGATTGAAACTAAAACTTGAGAACTTCCAGCCGACTGTTCTTCCATTGCGTTTTTAATAACAGTTTCTTGTTCTCGAACAGTATTTGTTAAATCAAAAATTACGCCGAATTGTTTTTGAACGTCAGTTGTGCTTGTTGTAATTGAATCGATTGCTTTTTGAAGTTCAGTAAGTTGATTAGAAATTTCTTTTCCTTGACTGTTAGATTGTTCAGCAAGTTTTCTGATTTCGTCCGCAACCACAGCGAAACCTTTTCCCGCTTCGCCAGCGTGAGCCGCTTCAATCGCCGCATTCATTGCAAGAAGATTTGTTTGGCTCGCAATATTTTGAACAACATTTGATGCTTCAAGCAAACCAGCAGATTTTTCGTGAATTACATCAGCGTATTGAGTTGCAACATCAATTTTTTTACGACCTTCTTCCGCTTCATCACTAAGAGAATTTACAGAAACTGAATTTTTTTCGAGAATTTCTGCAACAGAACGAATATTTGCAACCATTTCTTCAACCGCACTTGAGGAATTTGAAACTCCGCTAGACTGAAGATTTATAGAATCGTTAAGTTCTTCAATTCGTTTAATCATATTTTGAATTGTTGATTGAGTTTCAGTAACGCTCGCAGATTGATTTAAAACTCTAGTTTTTACGTTTGAAATATTCGCTTGAATTTGATTCATTGCAGAAGATGTTTCTGCCATTTGAGATGAAACTTCATTTGCAGAACTTTGTGACGCTTTTACATTTTCGTTTATGTTCTCTAAAAGTTCTTTTGTTCCGTTGTGAAAAGCATTTAAATCATTTACTAAAAGTCCAAATTCATCTCGACTTTCAACTTTTAGAGTTGACTTTGTATAATCTTTGTCAACAATCGCATCTGTAAACTCTGAAATTTTTTGAATTCGTTTTGATGTATGAGAAAATTGTCTAAATGTACACAAAACTGTAAAAATCACTCCAAAAATTCCAAGCGGAATTTGGTAAACTGAAACAATGTGCGTTGCTGACATATTTTTAATTTTTTCTGACAAAACTGGACTTATCATGTAAAGAACTGTTCCTGCAACACAGAAAAATGTAATTAATGAACTTCGTAAAGTTAAACTTATTGATTTATCTTTTTTTCTTAAAGGCAAATCTCCAAGCGATTCTTCTAATTCTTGCATAAAGAAAATAAAACCAAAACATGAAAGCAAAAATACTGAACCTAAAAGTTCTATAAAAAATGGAGCAAAATCAAAACTTACTTGTGCAATTCTACAAGAAAAAGTTACAGTAAATGCAATTACCGGACAATTTAAAAGTGCACTAAAAATTACAATTCTTTCAAACCTTTTAACGCGTCTATTTGTTTTGTCAAGTGATTCTGCAGAACCGTCATAAGTGTAAATCTTTTTTGTCATTACAATATAGAGAAGGATTATGTAAGCAATGGCAAAAATAATCATAGAAATTCCTAGCGGAGTGGTTGCTGCAGAAAAAGTGTCGCCAATTGCAATAACTTGTAAATATTCACATAAAAACCAACCCATAATAATTGGAAGAAAAAATGTTAAAAGATATGTGACTGTGACTTTTGGACTAAATTTTTTAATAATTTGTGATTTGTTTTCTGATCCAGCCATAAAACCATCTCCTGTTTACGTTTTTTTATAACAACTTTTTAATCTAAAATTTAAGATTATTCTTATTTTATTATAACCATTGTTTTTTAAATTTTATAGTATTTGTAAAAAAAAAATAAAGAAAAAAGTATGATTTTGGACGAAATCTTGTTATAAAAGGCTAGTTTTTTGACTAAATTTCGGCTGAAAGTTTTAAAATAAACTTGCAAATGAAGTTTGATCACTTTCCGTGGTTCCGCTTCGCTCAATATGACTGAGTTAACTGACAGTTTGTCGTTAAGTGTCAGTCAGCAAAAAAAATCCTCACCAAAGTTTTGGCAAGGATTAAATAATCATAAATCTGTAAAAATTTATTTTTCTGTGATTAAAAGCGTTTTTGAATCCAACTTTAAACTTGTTTCCAAATCAGTTTCTTTTCCTGCTTTTAGAACTAAAACTTTTGTAATATTTGATTTTGGTTCCAAGTGAATCACAAAAGAAAAATATGGAAGAATTGCCTTTGGCGTTTGTTCAGCAAGTTTATCAGAATCTGCTGTTGAACTAATCCAAACCTTTGCTTTTGTTGCTTTTGCATAAGCGGCAACTGCTTGAATATCAGATTCTTTTACTTTTGAAAAGTCAACTCCGTCAATAACAACGCCCGCTGTTGAAAATCCGCCAGCTTTAAGAGCGTTTAATGTGTTTACAACTTTTTCTAGGCTAAAACTGTCTTGACTAAAATTAAGGATTGTTCTGTTACGAGTAATTGTTTCTTTTACTTCGTTTGCGTTTGGAATAGATTTTTTCTTTGCAATTTCTGTAAAAATATCATCATACCAAGTAATTACGTTGCTTGAATGTTGATCAAATGAAACGTGAACAAGTTGCTTGCCATTTAACAAAGTGTCCATGCCGAATTGAACTAAAACTGAAGTTTTTCCAAGTCCTTTTTTTGCTGTTACTAAACCAAGTTCGCCTGCTTTTAGTCCGCCGTTAGTTGCTTCGTCAAAAGCACGAATTGGGCTGCGTTCGTAAAGTTCTTGTTTTGCCATATAATTTTCTCCTTAAATGTTTTTATTGGAAAGATTTTCTACTTTAAATTATGACTTTAGTTTAACACAGAATTTTAGATAATGAAACAATTAAAATTTAATTTTGATTTAGAAAAACTGACGATTAGCAGATTTTTTGATGAAAATGTGATTTTTATTTATAGAATAATTTTTGCAGAAAACTGGCGGTTAAGTGAAAAACTGTCGGTTCTTTTAGCATAAGTGGCAATTTCTCTCGCACAAGTGGCGGTCGGCAAAAAAAACTGTCGCTTAGCAAAAAAGTGTCAGTTTTGCTTGCGAAAGTGTCAAGTTTCAAAAAGTGCCATGCAACAAAAAAAAGTCTTCCACAAAAAGAAACACATTCTTTAAGTGAAAGACTTTTAAGTTACTAAAAATTAGTTTTTACTTAGTTCTTTAGCAAACTAGAATTTTATTAGTTTCCAGCCTTCTTTTTTTCTTGATATTCTTTAATCAATTCATCGCCAATAGCATTTGGAACTTTACCATACTTTTCAAATTCCATTGTAAATTCCGCCTTACCTTGAGTTGAAGAACGAAGAATTGTAGAGAATCCAAACATTTCTGAAAGAGGAACTTCTGCATCAACTGTTGAGTTTCCATTATCATCTTCTGAACTGATAATAACTCCACGTCGTTGATTTATAAGTCCAAACATATTTCCTTGGAATTCTGTAGGACCTGCAATTTCAACTTTCATAATTGGTTCCAAAATAACAGGTTTTGCCTTTGCGTAACCTTCGCGGAATGCTCCGATTGCTGCCGTTTGGAATGCAATATCAGAAGAGTCAACTGGATGATATTGTCCATCATTGATAGTGATTTTTACACCAACAACTGGTGCTCCAATAAGCGAACCTTTTTCCATTGCTTTTTTGAATCCTTTGTCGCAAGATGGAATGTATTCATTAGGAATTGCTCCACCTTTAATTGCGTCAACAAATTCGTAATCTTTTTCTGCGAGCGGTTCCATAAAGCCTGCAACACGACCATACTGACCTGAACCACCAGTTTGCTTTTTATGTGTGTAGTTGAATTCTGCTCTTTGCTGAATTGATTCGCGGTAAGCAACTTGTGGCTGACTTACTTTTACTTCGCATTTGTATTCGCGTTTCATACGTTCAACATAAACTGCGAGGTGCAATTCGCCCATTCCTTTAATGATTGTTTGGTTACTTTCAGGATCAACGTAAGTTTGGAAAGTTGGATCTTCCTTAGTAAATCTGTTAAGTGCCTTTGACATATTTGCAGCATCCGCTTTGTTAACAGGTTCAATTGCCTGAGAAATAACAGGTTCTGGAACGAACATAGATGTCATTGCAATATTTAATCCGCCACCGCAGAATGTATCTCCAGAAGCACAATCAATACCAAAGAGTGCAATAATGTCGCCTGGCATACCTTCGTTAATGTCTTCCATTGCAGCCGCATTCATACGAACGATACGTCCAACCTTAAACTTTTTCTTAGCACGAGTATTGTAAAGTTCATCGCCTTTTACAATTTTTCCTTGATAAATACGAACATAAGTCAACTGACCATATTGACCATCATCAAGTTTGAATGCAAGTGCAACACAAGGTTTATTTTCAACATTGAAGAGTTCAACTTTTTCTTCGTTTTTGTCTAAATCAAGTCCGTAGTTATGAACTTCTGTTGGATTTGGAAGATAACGCTCAACTGCATCAAGAAGAGGCTGAATTCCTTTGTTTACGTGTGCTGAACCTAAGAAAACGCCTACAAATTGTTCAGCAAGAGTTCCTTTGCGGATTGCAGCGATAATTTCTGATTCTTCTGGTTCATCTCCATTGAGAACTTTTTCCATTAAAGCGTCATCAAAGTTTGCAGCTTCTTCAAGCATTTCTTGGCGATATTTTTTTGCATCATCAACTAAGTGAGCAGGAATTTCTGCATAGCGAAGATTTTCTCCATTTGCACCATCAAAATAAATGGCTTTCATTGAAATAAGATCTACAACGCCTTCAAGTTTATCTTCAAGACCGATTGGAAGTTCCATCATGTGTGCATTAAGACCTAATTTTTCGCGAAGTTGACCACAAACACGAATTGGATTTGCACCTTGACGATCGCATTTGTTTACAAAAGCAACGCGAGGAACATGATAACGTTTTAACTGACGGTCAACTGTGATAGATTGAGACTGAACACCAGCAACTGCACAAAGAATCATAATTGCTCCATCTAAAACGCGAAGTGAACGTTCAACTTCTACAGTAAAGTCAACGTGACCTGGAGTGTCAATTAAGTTAATTGTTGTGTCTTTCCACTGAACTTGAGTTGCTGCAGATTGAATTGTGATTCCACGTTCACGCTCCAAATCCATACTGTCCATTACAGCACCAACACCATCTTTACCGCGAACTTCGTGAATTTGGTGAATCTTGTTACAATAGAACAAAATACGCTCTGAAGTGGTTGTTTTGCCAGAGTCAATGTGGGCACTGATACCGATATTACGTACTTTGGTAATATCAAAAGCCATAATATTTACCTCTCAAAAAAAAATATTCTGATTTTAGTACAATACGAAAAAATAAAAAGATTTTCCGCACATTGTAATAGTTGGATAAATATATAAGAAATCTCGCTTAAATTCAATAGTAAATTGATTTTGTGTCAAAACTTTGTTGCAAGTTCACAATGATTTTTGTTTGCTAAGTGGAGAAATTTGCTGAAATTTTAAAATTGCTTTTTAGATTTTTTGTAGAAAAAGAAAAATTCACAGCCGAAGAAAAATCCGTTTTTGTAATATTAAAATTTTCTTCAGTAAGCGAAACTGAAAGTGAAAAATTTTTCAAAATCAACTTTTTAAAATAAAAACTAAAATTTGCACTATAAATATTTTCTGTAAAATCAGTTTTAAATAGAAGATAAGATTTTGTTGTAAACTTTTTATTTTTTAGCGAATACGAAATTTTTTGACTAAACGAAAGTTCATCAAAATTGTCAAAATTGCTAAAAAAATTATTTGAAAATAAAAAATCAAAACTTTCTTGCGAAAAATCAATAAAACTTTTTGCAGAAAAAGAACTTTGCGACGAAAAACTTGAGTTTCCTAAATTAAAAACAAATTGTGCTTTAAAAAAATATTCATCATAAAATTCAGGATTTCTAGAAATTGTTTTTGCTCGGTTTTGCTGAAATAAAATTCCCAAGTTCAAGTCCGAATGTGGAAAAAAGAATAAATATTGTGGATTAAAATTGTACTGAAAATAAGGTTTTATAAAACTTCCGTTGCAAGTTATAAAATTTTTGTCCGCTAAAAAAAATGAAAAATTCAAAGTAAAATTTTCGATGTTTATGGAATTTTGATTTTTCGCACAAAGATTTGACTTTCCAAAAGGATTTTCGTTTACTTGAAAAATTGTTGAAGTTTTAAAAAATGGAGAAGAAAAATTTAGCTGACTTTCTGTGGCAGAATAAAATTTTTGCGGATAAAAAGCTTCGCTTAAATTCCAAGATTTTGAAGTAAAATCAAGATTTCCGTGTTTTTCTAAAACGTAAGAAAATCCAAAATAAATTTTTGATAAAGGAATTATGAAATTTGTGGAAAAGTTTTTGTTTATTGAAGCGAAAAATGCATCTTGGTGAAGATAAGCGATTTGAATTGTGGGAAAATTTTTGCATTTTTGACTTGAACTTAAATTTATTGCGGCGGAATAAAATGATGAATTTGAAGAACTTTCTGAAGTAGAAATTTTTATTCCGCAAGGAATTAAAACTGATTTTTTTAACGCTGACGGCACAGACAAAATTGGATTTTTTAAGCGAGAAATTGAATCAGAAAATTTTAAGTTTCCTGCGTAAAGTTTTGTGTAAATTGGAAAATTCCGAGAATTTATAGAATATTGAAAATTTAATGCGTAAGTTTGGAAAATTTCTTGATTTATTATAGGAAGAAATTGTAAATCTTGATTTTTTAATTTTTCGCCTAAAAGTTCAAAATCTTTTATGCTTAAAGTGTTTGTTTT
>CAZLXK010000075.1:0-10368 GCA_964563305.1 uncultured Treponema sp. | reverse complement strand
AGTCAACAGATTGCTTTGTTAAGGCTCGCAATTACAAAACTTACAACAATCTATCACAAAACTGGCACTTGCTGATCGTCTGGATTTTCAAGAATCACGTTCAAATTTCCGTTTCGAGTTCTAATTTCATCAATAAAATTTTTTGCATCAAACTCGACTTTTGGCTGAACCCAATAAGAAATTGTAAAAAGTGTTCCCATATTTGAAGTTTTTACATTTTTAACGCTATACTTAACAAGATATTTTTCAAAAATATCATTAAAAACATCTTTATAATTCATATCTTCGGGAATTGTGATTTTTAAAATCTGCTTTTCACTAACTTTCCAAAATCGCGAAATCAAAACGAACAAAACTGAAACTACAATCACCAACATAAAGCCAAGAAAATAACTGTTTAATCCAATTATCAAACCTGACGCAATCGAAAAGAAAACGTAAAGAATGTCTTTTGAGTCGCCCGGAATACTTCTGAATCGAACCAAAGCAAAAACGCCCGCAAGCGAAAGTGTCTTTTTTAAGTCAGTTGCAATAAAAGGAATTACAATTGTCATAATTACGGGCAAAAGCAAAACTGTAATTACAAAATTTTTAGAAAATTTATTTTTCAGATTTGCAATAATGTAACTTGTCGCAATAATTCCGCCAGCAATTAAACCTAAAAACATATTGAATAAAATTGTTAAATCTTCCGCATTAACTAAAAATCCTTCTAACATAAAATTCCTCTATATTTTTTATATTCAGTGCCATATTTTGAAAATGAAGTGCTATAAATTTCGTGTTCAGAAAGAAATCTTACAAACCACAGCGGAAAAGCCTTAAACGCTTTTGCTTCCATAAGCCATTCGCCAGGTTTTAAAAGTTGCTCGCCATACGCTTTTTCTTCGAGCCTAAGATTTTCACGCCGAGTTTTAATATTTCTGTCAATAGTCAACCTAAAATCAGAATTATTTTTTTCAAAAAACGCTAATCGGTCATAAGAAATAAAAACTTTTGGCTTAAGTTTGTAAAATTTCATAACGTAATCGATTTCTTTCATAACTTGCTGATTCATTTTTACATTCGGATTTTGAGGAATTTTTCCAGTTTTAAAATATTCGTAGGCATCAGAAAGAATAAAATTTGTTCGCCGCTTATTTACAACGCCATTAAATTTCTTTTTGCTTTCTAAAAAAACTTTTGAATCAAGTGGCACGGCTCCATAACTTCTAAGTCGGATTTTTTCTTTAAAAATAGGTTTTTCAAGTGATTTTCGGATAAGTTCATCAGATTCTGTATCAAGATAAAGATTGCTAATTGCGTAAGGTTTGCCGTCTTTGTTAAACGGATCGGAAGTCATATAATTTCCAATAATCGCAAGCAAATCATTTTTGTCTTCGTCGCTCAGCAAATATTTTATTTCGCGTCGGTTAAAAACTTCAATCGCCATAATTATTTATTTTAACACGCAAAATAACAGTTTGTTACATTTTTGTAAAATTTTTGTTAAGTTTTTGACATTTTTTTGATACTTGGCACATTTTTTTGCTAAGCAAAAAAACCGCCAGTAGATTGCTTCACCTTAGGTTTACACGCAAAACTGGCGGTTTATAAAAAAGAATGTCGGTCTTTTACTTTACGAATTTGTATCCTGCGTCAGAAATTGCTTTTTCAAAATCTGAGTCTGAAACATCTTTTGAAAGTTTTACAACTGCTTGATTTTTTGTGTGATCGGCACTTGCACTTTCAACTCCGTCGAGTTTTTCCAAAGCTTCTTTTACATGACGTTCACAATTTGGACACATCATTCCTTCAACTTTTAATGTTTTTTCTGTTGCCATAATTTTGGCCTCCTTATTATTTTGTTTTTCATCGGTGGTTTCGATACTTCGACTTTGCTCAGTAATTTCAGGCTCAAGTTCCGCACTTTTTTGTTCAATCGCCACTTTTTTTATTTTTTTGTCGTGTTTAGAACTGTTGATTTTGAAAAGATTTAATCTTAAAGCATTCATCACAACACAGAAACTTGAAAGGCTCATTGCTACTGCTCCAAACATCGGATTCATATCAAGTCCAAATGCGTGATAATAAGCTCCCGCTGCAATTGGAATCAAAATTATATTGTAGAAAAATGCCCAGAAAAGATTTTCTTTTATGTTTTTTACAGTTTGTCGGCTAAGTCTGATTGCTTTTGCAACATCGAGAAGTGAACTTTTCATTAAAACAACGTCTGCTGCATCGATTGCAACATCAGTTCCGGCACCAATCGCCATTCCACTATCTGCCGAAGTTAGTGCTGGAGCATCATTTATTCCGTCGCCAACCATACAAACTTTTCCGAATTTTTTGAAATCTTGAACAACTTTTTCTTTTCCGTCTGGAAGAACGCCCGCAATAACTTTATCAACGCCTGCTTTTTTGCCGATTGCATTTGCAGTTTTTTCGTTATCGCCAGTGAGCATTGCAACGTAAATTCCCATATTCTGCAATTCTTTGATTGCTTTTGCACTGTCATCTTTAATAACATCAGCAACCGCAATAATTCCAAGAAGTTTTCCATCTTCCGCAAAGAAAAGTGGAGTTTTGCCTTCGGCACTTAAACGTTCTGTGTCATTCTGAACTTGTTTCAGAATCTCTGAATTGACAGATGTTTCGCGTTGTTCAACATGACGAGTGGTTTCGATTCTTCGACTTTGCTCACTAACCGTAGGCTCAACTACCGACTCAATATATTTCAAATTGCCGCCGTAGATTTTTTTGCCTTCGAGAGTTGCACTTAAACCATTTCCCGGAACTGCCATAAAATCGCTTACGTTAAGCAAACTGATTTTGTCATCATCCGCCTTTTTTAGAACCGCTTTAGAAAGTGGATGTTCGCTTTTTGCTTCCAAACTCGCTGCTTTTTGAATTAAAGTTTTTTCATCAATATTAAAAGGAATTATATCAGTTACAACAGGTTCGCCTTTTGTAATTGTTCCAGTTTTATCCAAAACAACAATTTGTGTTTTTCCAGCACTTTCAAGAGAAGCAGAAGTTTTAAACAAAATTCCATTTTTTGCACCAATTCCGTTTCCAACCATAATCGCAACTGGAGTCGCCAAACCTAAAGCACAAGGACAACTTACAACTAAAACAGAAATCGCTCGGCTTAACGCAAACGAAAATTCTGCACCAACTAAAAGCCAAACTATAAAAGTAACAAGAGCAATTCCCATAACTGCAGGAACAAAAACTCCCGCAACTTTATCTGCAATTTTAGCGATTGGAGCTTTTGTTGCCGCCGCATCACTCACCATTTGAATAATTTGCGAAAGAGTTGTGTCTTCTCCAACGCGAGTTGCTTTACATTTTATAAAACCAGAAAGATTTACGGTTGCACTAGAAACTTCATCACCAAGATTTTTATCAACCGGAAGAGATTCTCCAGTTAATGCAGATTCGTTAATTGCTGTAGTTCCTTCAATAATTTTGCCATCAACTGGAATATTTTCGCCAGGACGCACAACAAAAATATCGCCAACGCAAACTTCTTCAATTCCAACTTCAACTTCTTTTCCGTCGCGAAGCAAAGTCGCAGTTTTTGGAGAAAGTTTCATCAAACTTTTTAGAGCGTCAGTCGTTCTTCCTTTAGAAATGGATTCCAAAAGTTTGCCAACAGTAATCAGCGTTACAATCATCGCCGCACTTTCAAAATAAAGATTGTGCATAAAATGCATAACTTTTTCGCCGTCGCTAGCAAGAACTGCGTCAGTCATTCCAAAAAGCATAAAAACGCTGTAAACAAACGAAACTCCAGAACCTAAGGCAACCAAAGTGTCCATATTTGGCGAAAGATGAAAAAGACTTTTAAATCCATTTACAAAGAATTTTTTGTTGATAATCATAACTACGGTAGCCAAAATCATTTCAACTAAGCCCATTGCAACGTGATTTCTGCCATTTTTTGTAAACCAAGATGGAAGTGGCCAGCCCCACATTGAGTGCCCCATGCTTACGTACATCAAAACTAAAAGGATTCCCACTGACCAAATAAGTCGTTTTCGTAAAATTGGAGTTTCTTTGTCTTTAAGCAAATCTTCATTTTCCGCAAGAGATGCCGAACTACTCGAACTAGAAGATTTTTTTTCGCCACCTAAAACTTTTGCTCCGTAGCCAGCATTTTGAACCGCCGAAATTATATCCGCTTGATTTGCAGTTCCTTCAACGCCCATAGAGTTTGTCAAAAGACTTACTGTACAACTAGAAACTCCCGGCACTTTAGAAACTGCTTTTTCAACACGAGCCACGCAAGCCGCACAACTCATTCCAGTAACCGCATATTTTTCCATAAATTAAGCCTCTAAACTGTCATTCCGAACTTGATTCGGAATCTTTTTGTAATTTTGGCGTTCCCTGCTTGCCATTCGGCAATCAGGTCGGCAGTTCCAGCCTTCGCTAACGCTCATTCCTACGTTTCACTTCGGAACTTCGGGCTTCCATTGCCTAACGCATTTTATTTCATCAGTTTTTGCAGAACTGCACAAAGTTCATCAATAACTTCCTCTTTTCCGTCTTTAATATCATTTACAACACAAGTGTGAATATGATTTGACAAAAGTTCCTTGCAAAAAGAATTTAAAGCCGCATTTGCAGCCGAAACTTGAATCAAAATATCCGGACAATAAGCGTCGTTTTCAAGCATTTTCTTAATTCCTTTAATTTGACCTTCAACTCTATTCAAGCGATTTAAAAGTGCCTTATATTCTTCTGGACTTCGTTCCTTTTTTTTAGAAGTACAATCGCAAGTTTTTTTTTCGCTTTGATTTTCTAAAGTTTTTAATTCTTCATCATTAGTTGATTTTTTTGCCATACGATTACCCCGTACAAGTATATTTGAATATAAATATATACGCTCAGAGGGTATAAGTCAAGAAAAAATTTGAAATAAATATTTGATATATTTAACTTCCGTCAGCAACCGAAAATTTTATAGATTTTCCGTGAATTTCGTGCTAAATTTTTTATGTGAAAAATTATATGAAAAAAATTTTATTATCGTTAAGCATTATTTTAGGATTTTTTTGCTTTAGTTTTATTTCTTGCCCCGAACCTACAGTAATAAACGAACCTTCTTACGAATATTCAATCGAATTAAATATAAAAAACGAAAGTTCTTCTCAAAAATCTGTTGTAGCACAAGCATATGTTCTTTATGACTCTGATTCTGATTCAGAAAAAATTGCTCGTAAACTCTATGATTGCAAATCCTTGTCTGTGGACTCAAAAAATTCTGCTACGTATACTTGCACAATTCAAGATTCTTTATGTGCTCCACCACATCTTTCGCATATTATTTTGATTGGTGAAAAAAAATTTGCGGGTTTTGATTCGGACAACTTTACTTTGCAAAACGAAAGTTCCTCTTCAAGTGAAAAAATTTCTGCTTTAAAAACAAATCTTGGTTCTGTGGATTGGACAAAAAATGATTTTCCAACGTTAAGTTACGAAAATAAAACATTTGATACAAAAGATTCTTCTGAAATCAAAATTATTTATGAAGTAACTATAAAAGATGATTCAGACATTTCTGAAAGTGAAAAAAAGGATTTTGCTGATGGAATAAAAATAAGCGTAAGCCACAGTTTATAATTTGATGTGTTTTTCGCCATCTTCTTTGGCAAGAAAGCCTAGCCCGCCGTGTAGCACCTTTAGTCTCGGGCAAAGATGGTAATTTATTCGTAACCGATTCTTTGGGCAAAGCCTCAGAATGACAAGTTTTTTATAGATTGACAGTAGTTTTCTTTGCCCGAGATGAGCGTGAGCAAAGTGCGGAAGGGCGGTTAGCACAGAAAAACTTGCTCCAAAAAAAATCAAGAAGAAGTGGCAAATCCTATCGCACCAAAAAGTCCTAAACTTGCTGCCATCATAATTAAGCCTGCAATCAAAACGCCCAAAACCACCGCTAAAACTGTTTCTTTAAAATTCATATCTAAAAGACTTGCGGCTAAAGTTCCAGTCCAAGCGCCAGTTCCGGGCAAAGGAATTCCCACAAAAAGCATTAACGCTATAAAAAGTCCGTGACCTGCTTTCGCTTGCAATTTTTCGCCCGCACGCGAACCTTTTACTAAAAAAAACTGACAAATCTTGCCAATAAATTTTTTATCTTTTCCCCACTCGAGAAATTTTCTTGCAAACAAATAAATTATAGGAACTGGAACCATATTTCCCAAAATACAAACAATGTAAGACGGAATTATTGGAAGATTAAATCCTTGAGAAATAGGAATTGCTCCACGAAGTTCTATAAGTGGAACCATTGAAACGAAAAAAATCGCAATATATTTTCCAAGCATGAGCTTTATTATAGAAAATTTGAACTTTACATTCAATGTAGCAAGGTTTTGATTTTACGGCGTTCTATGTGACAAATATCAAATTTTACTTGAATTTTACTTAATTTTCTTCGCTGATTTTGTGATTTGGCGACGGACTGACGGTTTGGTAACCAACTGCTACTTACTTAACCAACCGAGAATCTGTTAAACAAAGTGGTGTTTCGAGAGCTTCAACCGACGGTGTTTCTCTAAGTAAACCGCCAGAATCTGCTAATTGAACAAAATGACAAAAAGTGTCAAAATAAATTAAAATTTTGCTACAAAAAGGCAAAAACTAAAAATCACATTGCAAATCAGCAAATAAACGATTCAAAAATCACAAATAGGAGAAAAAAAATGGCTGTAATTAAACCAATGATTCGAAGCAATATCTGCATAAATGCTCATCCAATTGGTTGTGCAAAGGAAACATTTAATCAGATAAATTATGTTCGCTCGCAAAAGTCAAAACGCGGAACAAAAACTTTTAAAGAAGGCGGAAAAGGTCCAAAAACAGTTTTAGTTTTAGGTTGTTCAACTGGCTACGGACTTGCAAGTCGTATTGTGGCGGCTTTTGAATATGGTGCTGACACGATTGGCGTTAGTTTTGAAAAAGAAGCGACCGAAAAAAAAGGCGGAACTCCAGGTTGGTACAATAACAAAGAATTTGACAAAGAAGCGCTTGCCGAAAATTTGCGTTCTATAACTTTTAATGCCGACGCTTATTCTGACGAAACTCGAACAACAATCATCAATCAAATTAAAGAATGGAACACAAAAGTTGATTTAATAATTTATTCTTTGGCAAGTCCAGTTCGAAACGATCCAGACACAAAAATTTTATATAAATCAGTAATTAAGCCAATAAATCAAGTTTACGCTGGTGCGGCTTTAGATATGATGACGGGAAAAATCACTCAAGCGTCAACTCAACCGGCAGAAGGCGACGAAATTGCTAACACAGTAAAAGTTATGGGCGGCGAAGATTGGGAACGTTGGATTTCTCAACTTAAAGCGGAGGACGTCCTTGCTCAAGGTTGTCGCACAATTGCTTATTCGTACATTGGACCTGAACTTTCGCATGCAATTTATCGCGACGGAACTATTGGTGAAGCAAAAAAAGATTTGGAAAAAAAGGCTCATCAAATTGATTCTAGTCTAAAAGAAATTGGCGGAGCGGCTTATGTTTCTGTAAACAAAGGTTTAGTTACAAGATCTTCTGCGGTTATTCCGATTATTAGCGAATATTTGGGCGTTTTGTTTAAGGTGATGAAAGAAAAGGGAACGCATGAAGGTTGTATTGAGCAAATGGAGCGACTTTTTGCAGAGCGACTTTTCACAGGAAGCGAAAACGGAGCGGGAAAAGTTCCAGTTGATTCAGAAAACCGAATTCGAATGGACGACCGCGAACTTGCAGCGGATGTTCAAGCGGAAGTAAACAAAATTATGCCAACTGTTACAGAAGAAAATGTTGAGCAAACCACAGATTTAGCAGGTTTAAGACACGATTTCTTGGCAATCAACGGATTTGATGTTGCAGGCGTAGATTATAATGCTGACATTTCCGATATGTCAAAAATTGAATAAAAACTAGCACTTATTACAAACAAAAAGCGACAGTTTTTTAATTAAACTGTCGCTTTTCAAATTTTAGTCAAGATAATCAAGCAAAATACTTGATAAAATCTTTTTAAGCGAAATATTTTTTAAATCGCTAAGTGCTGTGTAAGCGGAAGCACTTTTAGAAAGCATTTCGTTAGGAACAGAACTTGTTGCAGATTTATCAAATGTTGAATAATTTGGAATGTATAAAAGAGTCCAAAGTGTATCATCAAATGTAATAGAAGACATTTTTTCTTCATCACTTTCAGACAAATCATCGCTAACTTCGCTATTTGAATCTTCCACAGTTAAATTTATTGTTCCGTTGTAATTCTTAAAAATCCATTTATTTTTCAAAATTGCAGTTGTTGTGTCAGAAGAATCACAAGTAAAAACCATAAAAATATTCCAACCATTTCCAATCGTAATATCACTTTGCAAAGTATCGCTTGTTGTGTAAGAACCATCGTTATACATCATATAAGTGGAAACTGTATATTCAACATTATCTAATGTGTAAGAAACATCTTTTTCAACCCAAACATTTTGTTTTGCAATGTTTTTTAAATCACACGAACTTGCAAAAATCACAATTCCAAAAATCAAACTTGTTGTAAAAATCTTAAAGAAATTTTTCATAAAATTCCCTCCAAACTGAAAATATGAAATTTCCAAAATCCGCTTTTTTTAGTTTTTAGTGAATTCTTGAAATTTCTTTAATTGAATTTTAACACATTTTATAGAATTTGTCTTATTTAAAATTTTCTTGCTGATTATGCGATTTCCTTGTCGAAATAAACGCAAATCTTGTCATTCTGAACCTAAGGCGAAGAAGCCATTAACGCTGCTTATGAAAAATTGGCGGTTTGTTTCAGAAATTCAGATTTTTAATTTGCGTAAATATTCTTTTTGTTCTGATGAAATTCTGTAACTTTCGATTGCTTTTTGAATTGCTTTGTTGTGAGTCCATTTTTCAAGCGTTTTATTTTGAATGAAAGGAAGAATTGCGTCGTATTGTTTTGCAAGTGCAGTTGAAAAATACCAAGCGACCATCATTTTTACGTAATATTCGTCTGAGTGGATTTTTGAAACGATTTGTGAATATTTTAAATCAAAATCTTCACCAAGAAAATAATTCATCAGCATTTTTATAGCGAATCGAACTGAATAAGTTTTTTCGGAAGAAATCCAATTTTGAACGTAAAAAAGCAAATCTTGTTTATGCTTTTTGAAAATTTTTGGTGACATTTGATCGCAAGTTGCCCAATTATCAACGAAAGGAAGAAATTTGTTTACTTCAAAAAGGCAATTTTCAAAATCTTTAATTTCAGAAATTACAAAAGCGTGAATTTGGTTTTCTTCAAAATATTCGTGTGGCAGATTTTTTATAAAATCCGATTTTTTTTGCGAAGAAATTGTTTTTGCAATTTTTTTAAGTTCTGGCGTTTTAACTCCAATTATTGTTTGAGAATTTATTGTAGGAATTAATTTGGCTTGAAAGTCGCGGAATTTTTTGTCTTGATATTTAAAAAGTTCGTTTTGAAGTTCAGTTTGTGCCATAATTAATTTTCCAATGTTAAGTTTATTGAAGTTTCTTGTGCTACCTTGTTAATTTTACGAATGTGTAATTTCTTGAGCTTTTGATTTTACTTCGGCGTAGAGTTTTTCTTTGTCGTTCTGATTTGCGTTGATTATTCGCACAAAAACGCTTCCGGCAACTACGGCTTCTACGTAAGGTGCGATTGCTTCGGATTGTTTTCCGTTAGAAATGCCAAATCCGCCGTAAACTTTAGAGCCGCCTTCGCTCACCTTTTTTATAAAGTTGATTGTGTCGCTATCTATTTTTGTGTCTTGGCCTGTAATTCCGGTTCGTAATGCGGCGTAAATGTGCTTAAAGCCAAAGTTTGCCATTTTGCTTAAACGTTCGGCACTCATACTTGGGGCGGCAACTGGAATATTTTCCATTCCGTTTTCGTTGCAAGCGGCGGTTAAGCCTTCGTCGCAATCAAACGGCAAGTCTGGAATAATCATTCCTTTTACGCCACTTTCTGCCGCTTTTTTGCAAAAGTTTTTTACGCCCGGAGTGTAAATTAAAGAGCCGTAACTCATTATGTAAATTGGAATGTTCGTAAATTCTTTGTGAAGTCGGGCAATAAACGCAAGTCCGTCTTTTGTTCTGTAGTTTCGCTTTAGAACTTCGGTGCAAGCGGTTTGAATTGCAGGTCCGTCTGCACTTGGGTCGCTAAATGGAAGTTGAATTTCTAAAATATCAGCTCCTCCTGCAACAAGTGCTTTTGCGACTGTAAACGCAAGTTCATCTGTTGGATAACCTGCAACTAAATGTGACATAAGTTTTATTTTGTTCATATATTCTCCAAATTCGTCATTCCGAACTTAATAGCCTTCGGCGACCTTCGGTACGGAATCTTTT
>CAZLXK010000074.1:0-10425 GCA_964563305.1 uncultured Treponema sp. | reverse complement strand
GTTTTCCTTTTTTTCTTGCCTTCGTTGCAAGCTCAATCATCGATTATTTTTGTGCCGACTGTGAATGTTGTGCGACAAATCGATTTAAAATTGCATTTTACACAATCCGAAAAAATATTTAATGTACAAAATTTATTTTGATTTTGCACGTAAGGTTTAAAATCGTAAGTTTTAACTTTTTGACTAAAATAATCTTCGTAAATTTTTGCTTCTTCAAGAGTCGATTTAAAATTTTCAAAAGGCTTTTTTGGATTTGAGTCATCAAAAATTATATTTTCTTTATAAGATTGAATTGCAACAAAAGTCATTTTTTCAACTGGATTTATTTGATTTTTAAAATTCCAAAGTTGAACATACAAAACGCATTGAAAATTTGAAATTGTGCCGTCGTCTTGCAAAACGCAATCTTTTATGGCTGGCAAAGAAGAATTTTTATAATCAACAATCACAATTTTTCCTTGAGGCGACGACAAAACGCAGTCAATTTTTCCGCTTAAAGCAAAATCATTTTTTAAAACTTCATTTTCATCTTGCGAGCAAAGCCAAGTTTCTGTGTTTACAACCGAATACGAACCGTAATTTTCTGGCAAACAAAAATCTTTTAGAAAAGTCATAATTCCTGAAAAAAATTTATTTTTTTGCGACAAAAGAACTTTGTAAGAAATTGGCGAATCCTTAAAATCTTCAAACGCTTGTAAAACTTTTTCTTGCAAAACGCTTTCAATTTTTTCTTGAACATTTTGACCGTTGATTTTAAAAAGATTTGAACTTGAATCAAAAGTTGGAAGTTCTTTTAAAGACTTAAAAAGCAATTCTAAAATTTTGTGATTGATGTTGCCTTTTGCATAATCGTCGAACAAAGACAAATCCAAAGTGTCGTCTTTTAATTTTAACACTGATTTTAAAAACCATTGTCGCGGGCAAGTGAAAAAATTTTTCATATCAGACTGCGTAATTTTTAGTAAATTCTGATTTTTATAAATTTTCTCTCGCTCATAAAAAATGCCTTTTAAACTTTCATCAGAAATTCCGTTTCCAGAACGATTTGTTTTTAAGACAAAATCTGTGGGATTTTTTATAGAAGATTTTAAATTTTCTTCAATATTTTTTTGATTTGGATTTAAATTATTTTTTGATTGCCAAACTTTAAATTCTTGAATTTGATTTTTTGAAATGCAATTAAAATTTTCTGATGATAGATTCTCGCATCGAGTACGAGATTCACAACTTGCCAAAGACAAATCAAGAAAAAATTTTTTTTCGTTTAAGATAAAATCTTTTGCATCAAGTTCATCAAATGGCGTGCGATTTTTTTCAAGCGGAACTTCTTCAAAATAATTGTGCGGAATTTGGAAGCCAGAAAAACTTTCTTCGCTGTAAGAAAAAATTGTTTTTATTTCGCTGGAATTTTCGTATAAACGAATGAATGAGGCACTTGGAGTTTCATCATCAAAAAAATTTAATTCTTGGCGTTTTAGCGAATTTAAAAATGAAACAGGTTTGTAAGTAATGTTTATGGCGTTTTGCGAACAGTTAATTACAAAATTATATTTGAACGGACTTATTGCTGCGAGTTTGTAATTAAAAACGCTAACTCCATTTATTTTTTCTTGCGGACGATAAGTTTGATTTTTTAATTCATTCATAAAAAAGTTGAACGGATTTTGAATATGCAAATTTTTTGTTGCAAAAAAATCTTCTTCAACAGAAACTAATTTGTCTAAAACTTTTATGCAAGTGCTTAAAATTTGATCGGCACTTTTTGAAAAATCAGTTTCAAGAAATTCATTTTTAAAATTAAACCATTCTTTTCTTAAATCAAAAAATGATTTTGCTTTGCAAATATTTAAAATATGATTTTTTAAATTTGTATACAATCGCAATTCAAGTTGATCGCTTGGAACAGAAGACAAAACTTCAAGCCAAACGTCAGAAGATTTTTCGTAATTGCAAAGACAATGATGTTCTTTTCCTTCGCGAATTAAGTTTTCGTTTGTTTTTTTTTCTTTCCAAGGAACGTAATCATTTAAGAGCAAGGCGCGAACTGAATCATAAGAAAAATTATTTTTATAACAATCTTGAATATTTTGAAAAATACTTCCGGCACAATTTTGCAAAAGAGGCGAACCTGAGCGAATTACAAATGGAACGCAATATTTTTTAAATTCTCGCTCAATGTAAGGAGCAATTTTTTCGAGTTCTGGAACGTGAAGTGCGATTTCTTGCGGTTTTATTGGATTTTTTGAATCAGAAATTAGCTCGCGGATTTTTAAAACTGTTCGGCGAAGTTCCATTCTGGAATCTGGATAAGAATAAATTTGTGGCGAAGATGATTTTGTTTGTGGAACTTGAACGCTTATAATATTTTGTGCGTCTTTAAAAATGCTTTTGTATTCGCCAAAATCTTGCATTTGTTCTGGATAAAAAATTATAAAAGTTTTTTGTTTTTCGAGAAACTCTGGACTTAACCAAGAAGGTTCAAACATTGTGTCGCCTAAAAAATTTTTATAAGTTTCGTAAAGTTTTAAATAATCTTGATTTTCTGCATCTTGATCTTGAGCAGGCGTTTTGTGATTTTTTGAAAGCCATTCAAGATAATGTTTGTGCCACATTTCTAGCGGGGAAAGATTTGAACTTATCCAATCTGTAAACGAAAAAGATTCTTGTGCAAATTTTGGATTTATTATGCTTTTAAAAATTGGAGAATTTTCCGCTGCGGATTTTGCATTTTTTTCGATTAAGTCGTAAACAAAAAGTTTTTTTAAAATTGAAGGAATTGCCTGTTTGCCTTGAATGTTTGCAGTTAAATAATTTTCTTTAAATTTGTCCCAAGCAATAAATTGTTGCATAGAAACTACGTTTGTTCCTGATTTTTGCGGATTTTTTACGCACCACGAAGACCAAGTGTCAAGTTCCACAGAAGTTGCAAAAACGAAATATGTGTTTTGTTTGCCAAGATTTTCTTTTAAGATTTCTGGAATTGCAGAAGATTCTTTTTCGATGATTTTCATTTTTTTATTATAGCATGATTTTTTTTCTTAGTGCGGATTTTTTCTTAACCTCCTCCTGTCAATTACAAGAATGTGCAACTTTTGCTTGGCTTGCGAGAAGTGGGAGTTGTTGCAAGAAAGTGGTGATTGTTGCAGAAAGTGGCGGTTTGCGAGAAAGTGGCGACTGCTTGCACTAAGTGACAGTTGCCTTATCGACTGCCACTTGGCGAAAGAAGTGGGCACTCGATTGCCACGTTACTTCGCTCCTCGCAATGACGACTTTAGTTTTAGTTTTGATATTTTTTACTTTGTAAGGCTTTTTGTAAGTCTTGATCTAGGGCAGAGAAAAAGTCGTAGCCAGTTAAAGCTTCTAGTTCATCAACTGAAACAATAAAATCTTCCCAATTATTAGATTCAATATCTTGGCGATTTGGCATATTTACTGCAATTACTGTTGTGTCTTTTGTGATTCGACTTAAATCGTTGTCGCCTTCATCTAAAACTAAAATTATTTTCCACACAGACGCCGGAACTTGAATTCCAGGATCGCTTGAATTATATGGATTTGTGATTGGAATGTAATCCATTTCTTGTGATTTAGAGTTAGTGCCACCTTTTCCTGCAGGACCACAAATTATATAACATTCTCTGCCACTTGTTGCAAAAGTTCTTTCTGCGTCTTCTAAGTTTCTCCATGCTCCACCATTATTTTTTTGATTTTGAGGAACCATATTTGTCATTAAAAAAGTTTCGCTATTGTTCGCTTTTGAAGAAGTTCGATCAGCAGAAGGACACATGTGACCGCGAGAAAATCCACTGTTTGTATAATCAGCGTGTTTAACTTGATAAAATCCACTTGGTAAATCAGAATCTTGCCTAAAATCCTCATTACGACTTAGTTTTGGTTTACAATCACTTGAATCTAAGTGCCAAGCAACCCAGTTTGGCGTGTGAGTTGTGTCGTTATAACTTAAAGTGTAAGTTGTTTTTTCCATTAAGTAATTTTCTTTTTGACTTGCATCTTTTGTGGCAGCGGTTGGATTTCCGAGCAAAAGCGGATCATTGTCTTTTCCAGAACCAGGACTAGAAGGTTGTGGACTTGGCGTAGGATTATCTGGAACAATTGGATCAGTTTGACCAGTTTCAGTTTGGCCTCCAGTTTCGCCACCCGAAGTGTTGCCCGACTCAGATTGTTCGCTTGAAACTACAAATGTTGCTAAACTTGATTTTGAAACTCTTCCAGAAGAATCAACTGCAATCGCATAAATTGTGGCACTTTCTGAAAGAGTAAAACCGTTTTCTTCATATTTTGTTCCGTTTTGATAATTAAAAGAATAAAGATTTTTTTCTGGACGATAATAAATTTCTACGTCTTGAGTTTGGCAAGTTAATGTGATTTTTGTGTCTTTTGAAATTTCGCCACCGTTTGGAGAAAATTCAACTTGACTTATTGCGTTTACAATTTCATCAATTCGCGAACAAGAAGTGAATTGACCGAAAAAGATTCCCCCCCCCCAACGTGCATAAAGCAAAAACTTTTGCTAAGAATAAAATCCTTTTTCTAAAATTCATAAACTAACCTCTTTTTACTTTTTGATTTATGATTTTGATTTTTCTTGCTGATTTTTGATGATTTAAGTTCGGATAAAAAGTTGTAGCAGTTACATAAAAGTTTTTGGACACAAGTTTTTAAAGACTTGACAGTTAAGAGACAATTTTTCTGTCAAATCTTTTGCTCAAAAAATCAACAAAACCTAATTTTTTCATAGATTCCGAATCAAGTTCAGAATGGCAAGTGCTAAAAATCAGCAAAACCTAAAAATTTTTTAATTTTGAGTCGCGTTACTTGGGAAAATTGTTGAAATATAAACTTGTGGCAATCTTCCTCTTATAAAAATATTGTTCAAATCATTTACAAGCGACGTTTTTATTGAATCGCGTAAAAAAGTCATAATTTGCTCGCGTTTAGCATTTTCGTCTTGAACTTCTAAATCTGAAACGTTCAACATGTAAATATTTTTTAAAACAACATTTCCGATGGGACTTTTGTCTTTTGCACTTAAAATGTCCAACAAATAATTTAGTTTTACTTCTTGCATTTCGTTTTTTTGCGGAAAGAACTCAAAATTAAAATTCGCTCTTAAACTGCAAGTTTCATTCGGTTTTGGCGAACGATTCAAACTAAATTGTTCCTCAACAAGAATACTGTCCAGCAAAGTCATTTTTATTTCCTTTAACTATTTTATTCCAGTTTTTAAAAAATGCAAAAAAAATTTTTGTAATAAAACGCTATTTCTGAGTGGATTGACGTACTTTGAGGACTGACAGTTGCGTTAGAGAACTGTCGGTGGTTGAGCCAAGTGCTCGCTGAGTTGGGGAACTGGCACTTATTGCAGGAAGCGGGCGCTGATTTGAGGACTCGCAGTTTGTTTGTGGGCTGGCGGTGGCGTTAGAAAATTTGCGGTTTTCTTAGAGACTGACGCTGATTGCAAGAACTGGCGGTTGTTGCAGCCAAGTAGGGCTGACTTAGCGACTGGCAGTCGCTTGAGTAACTGGCACTTAGCACACGTTACTTCGAGGACTGACGCTGATTGCAGGAACTGGCAGTTTTGTTAGGGAATTCGCGTTTTGGTTAGAGACTGACGCTGGTTGCAGAAAGTGGCGGTTGTTGCAGTCAAGTGCTCGCTGAGTTAGTGAAGTGAAACTTCTTGCAGAAAAGCGACGCTGATTTGGGGCTAGCGGTTTGATTTGTGGGCTGACGGTGGCGTTAGAAACCGCCAGTCGTTGCAGTGCAGTGAAACTTCTTGCAGAAACTGGCAGTCGTTGCAGTGAAGTGCTCGCTGAGTTGGGGGCTGGCGGTTGCGTTAGAAAACTGGCAGTTTTATCAAAGAACTGGCACTTTGGCGCGTTTACTTAAAGAAGCGACGCTGATTACAAGAACTGGCAGTTTCATAAGAAACTGGCGGTTTTAGCGTTACTTCGAGAAGCAACGCTAAAACAGAAGATGGCGACAAGGATGTCGCATAAAACTGCAAAGACAGTGAGAATTTTTTGAAACTTTGTTTCAAAAAGTTCTCGTAATTGACAGGAGGTCAAGACCATTGCGTATAAAGCAGTGGACGCTTAGCACACGTTACTTAAAGAAACGACGCTGATTGCAAGAACTGGCACTTTCATAAGAAACTGGCGGTTTTAGCGTTACTTCGCGGAGCGACGCTAGAACAGAAGATGGCGACAAGGATGTCGCCGTAAAACTGCAAAGACAGTGAGAATTTCCGCAAAGCGAAAATTCTCGTAATCGACAGGAAGTCGAAAAGTGAACTGACACTTTGGCGCGTTTACTTCAAGAAGCGACGCTGATTACAAGAACTGGCTGTTTCATAAGTAACGGGCAGCCGTTGCAGTGAAGTGGCGCTGAGTTAGTGAACTGGCACTTTCTTGCAGAAAAACCTAGCCCGTGCTGTAAGGGCGTGCGTGAGCACGTTGCGAAACAAAGTGTAGCAATGAGCGTGAGCGAAACCCTGAAAGTGCGGTCGTAAGCAAAAAGATGTGCTCCAAAAAAAAGCACAAAAAAAAGCGGCACTTGTTGCAAGAAAACCAAAACTTAGCACACAAAACAAGTGCTAACAAAAAACAAAAATTTAAGAAAGCAACAAACGTTTTCTTAAAAAGGGCATCTCGAAAAAACTCGAACTTTAGATTTTTTTTCGAGAAGCCTGCGAGTTTTAAGCCTTGAAATTGCAAGCCTTAAAACGTCGCTTTTGCAAAGTTATCACTAAAAACTGAAGTTTTTAGTGATTTCTAAAATAAAAAACCGCACATCAAACAAAAAAAATGTGCAAAAAAACTCAACAAAAGGAGAAGAAAAATGAAAAGTCTAAAGAAACTTTTATTAGGACTTTTACCACTTTTAGCATTAACATTTATGGCGTGTCCACCAACTGCAAGCACACCAGAAAATGTTGAAGTTGCAAGCGTAACGTTTTCGCCAGACACAGAAACTATAAAGCCTGGTGCAACCGTAAATCTTGCGAGCACAACTGAAGGTGCTGAAATTTATTGGTCAAAAACCGCTGAATTAACATCACAAAATTTTACAGAAGGAACAAATACTTCTACGGTTACAATTACAAACGATGTAAACACAAAAAGCGAAACAATTTACGCAATCGCAGTGTTTACATCTTCAAGTGGCAATACATTTTATTCACAGTCAAGTTCAAAAACTTACACGATTGCTCAAGTGCCAACTGCCGTAACATTCGACCCAGCAGCAGGTAGCGTAACAAGCGGACAAAAAGTAAAACTTAGTGCAACATCTCCTGTAGAAGGCGACACAGTAACAATTTACTATTCAACCACAACCGCACTTACAGAAAACAACTACGCTACAGCGGGAACAGTCTACGACCAGACAGGCGACGGAATCGAAATTACAGGAGCTTGTAACATTTACGCAATCGCAGTAGGTCAAAACGGAACAGGTGCCGCAAGCAGTGCAAGTTATACTCTGCCAGTAGCACTTATGAGTACCGCTCCACAAGCAGATGATGTTGTTTACATTTATTATCCAGCAAACAAATACGTAATGCTTTCTACCGCAAATCCTAACAAACTCCGCTATTCTGATGAAATTACGCTTGATTCAAACAATAGTTTCACACCAACTTCTGATATGGCTTCCCTTACAGTATTTAAAAATGATATTGACCAATACGTATTTGTAAGCAATGGCAAATATCTTACAGCCGGAGCAACAGGAAACAGTTTAACACTTTCAGACACATTCACATATCTTGCTTTGTGGGATGTTGTAGCAACTAGTGACGGTGCAAATACTTTCTATATTAACAATGCAAACGCAATCTTTGGTTCAAATAGACAAGGTCTTGAATTCTATTCAGGATTTACTGTATATAACAGAAATACTAAAAATATTTATCAATTCCAGTTCTTTAAAGATCCAAACAAAACATCTGAACTTAACGAACAAGCAAAAGCATCTTTAGCAGTTGCAGCAAACGCACTTGAAGAACCTAAATTCTCTGTCGAAGCTGGAGAAGTTGTAACTGGAACAATCACAAAACTTTCTTCTGCTTCACTCGATGCAGAATTCTGGTACACAACAGATTCTTCAAAAGCCGACAAAGAACATCTTACAGAAATGACAAAGTATGATGACACTAAAGGAATTGAAATAACTGGAAAAGAAGGTGACAGTGTAACTTATTACGCTCTTGCAGGACGCTTAAAGAACTCTTCAAGCGAAGCATCTACAGAAGGCGTATTCAGCACAGCAGTTGCAAGCGTAACTTACACAATCGGTAAAGACACTAACACTTATATTGAAAAAGCTACAAGCCTTACAGAAAATGACGTAGTTGCAATTTACTATCCAGAAGGTACAAGCATAATTTCTGGAACTGTATCTGGAACAGGATTTGCTGCAACAAGTGCAACAGTTACTTCAAACGGAATGGTTACTAAGAAAGGTGATGTTTCTGAAAATCTTACATTCTTTACTGTAAAAGAATATGAAAGTGGCGATTATGTATTTATAGGCGACGGAAAATATCTTACAAGTGGACCAACTGGCTCAAGTTTAACACTTTCTGAAAGCCTTACAAGATACGCATTGTGGAATTTGGAAAAAGTAAATGCTGACCAAGACGATGGAAACTTCTTCATTAAAAATAAAAATGCTACATATAATTCAAATGCACAATACATTCAGTTTGATAATAGAACTGGTTATAACCGATTTACTGTATACACAATGAATAATAATACTCAGCAATTTACTTATCAATTCTATAAGGCAACAGATGTTCAAGCAGATTCAGCACAAGCAAAAGTAATGACGCCAGAGTTTAGCATTGCAAGTGGTACCGCTGTAGTAACTGACACTCCAATTGTAATTACAAGCGACACTACAACCGCAGATATTTACTGGAAATGGAAGGCTGATTCTGATGAAGATCTTTCTAGCACAAACTATACTAGTGATGGTGTAACTAAATACAGTGCCACAGAAGAAAATGGCGAGCCAATAGTAAATGATGAAAGTGTAGGCAAAACATTGCAAGCAATCGCAAAAGATGGCGAAAACTTTAGTAATGTAGTAAGTGCAACCTACACGATTGATAATCAACCTACAGAAACGCTTACTTTTAGTTCTATGGGATATACAAACTCTCAAAGTATTTCTAGCATTGATGGTACTAATGTAACTTTGACTTTGGATAAAGGGTCAAATAATAATGATCCAAAATACTATAATGCAGGAACTGCTCTTAGATTCTACGCAAATAACACCATGACTGCTACTACCAAAAATAGCAAGAAACTTACCAAAATTGAAATTAATTTCCAATCAAATTATGTTGATGATAAACTTGCTTCAGATTCAGGGGCAGTTTCAACTTCTGGTACTACAGTAACTTGGACAGCAACAGATATAGCTGGTGTTGATTCTGTTGTGTTTACTTGGAGTAAAACTTGTAGAACACAATCTATGAAATTTTTCTACGCAGAATAATCCCTTCTGCTAAAAGTTAATTAACTCTTTAGCACTTTAACAAATTAAGCCCGCACTTAAAAACATAAGTGTGGGCTTTTTTACGCTAAGTTGTCATTCTGAGTAGTGCGAAGAATCTATCAAGGCTTAAAAGATAGCGAAGAAGGCAAAAACTTAAGCAAAACTTTTGATTCAATCCCAGAAATGATACACTTATTTATTTTGTTTTTTCAGTAAGGCTTCTAGTTGTGCAATACGGTTATTTAATCGTGTATTTTCAGCATCTTTTTGTGCTATTTTCTTTTCATCTTCGGCTTTTTGTTCTTCTTTAGCTTCTTCACGTTGTACGCGAATGTCTGTATCATAATCATATTCGGCAATTAACATATTTTTTACCTCCGTTGAGTTTTTCTCTAAATAGTCGGCAATAATTCCTTCTTTAATGCAACGGTCGATTGCTAGCGTTAAGGAATCATCAAAACCTTGCTCTTTGTATTCTCGTTCGTATTCTACTAACTTTTCGTAGCCGTAAAGCATTTGGCACTTTTGTAAAATGTCTTCGGCAATACACTTATTTAAATTATATACTTTTACTTCTAATTCAAGTAGTGAATTTTGATTTTCTTGCTGAACTTTTTTTGCGAGGATTTTATCATCATCAAACTTAAATGCATTGGAGAGTTTTAAGATTTTTTCTTTTTCATAATCATCTTTGCCGTTGTAGAATACGTAAAATTCTGGTTTTGGCAAGTTTATTTGTTTTCGCTTGTAGCGGGCGTCTTTTTGAACTAACTTTTCATAAAGGCGTGCAATGTATTCAAGAAAACGCAACGGCATGTTCTCATTTATAGTGCTTTGTTGCTCAACTAAGACAATGATTTTGTTATTAACTAGCATTGAAACATCGTTGTAAAGTCC
>CAZLXK010000073.1:0-10587 GCA_964563305.1 uncultured Treponema sp. | reverse complement strand
TTTTTATAAAAATTTAAAAATCGCAGTTTTGCTAAAATAAAGTGGGGGCAAAATTCTTCTTTCGCCAAACATCTTTCTTCACAACAACTTGGCTAATTAAAGAAAAAAAACTTGTCGTCATCTTTCTGCAAGAAAGAAAATTTTTATGCTTATCGTCCCACTACTCGCGTCATTCTGAGACTTTATCCGAAGAATCTGTCAACGCTATGGAACGAATAGCAAAAGTGCAAAAAGCGAGTTAGCAAAACAAAACTCTCTCCAAATCAAAAAAGCTACAAAAATTAGCATAGTTTATCATAAAAATTTGATATAAAAATGTAAAATTCAATAAAACTTGATACATATCAAAAAAAATTAAGTCAAATTATAAAAGGAATGTTATATTATAAAAAAGTATTTCTTTAAGGAGAGAATATGATAAAAAAGAAATTAGCAAAAATCTTGGGGGGGCGTTTAGTTTCCTCCTTGCGTTAAGTTTTGTTGCTTGCCCTAGCCAACCAGAAGAGCAAACTTCAAAAACTTTATCTAGCATTAGCGTAGACACTTCTAAGGCTACGACTTCTTTTTACGAAGACGACACTTTTTCTTCTAGCGGAATTGTTGTTAGTGCAACTTACAGCGACAATTCAACTGCTGATGTAAGTTCAAGCGAAAATCTTAAAGTTGACTCTTCGGCAGTAAAAATGGACACAGCTGGCTCTTATCTTGTAAGCGTAAATTACACTGAAGATGGCGTAACAAAATCAGCAAATTATAGCGTTACGATAAAAACTGACTCACTAGAAAGCATTTCTGTTAGCGGACTTCAACTAACTTATTCAACTGGAACAAGTTTTAGTTCAGAGGGACTTATTGTAACTGCAATTTATGCAAGTGGCAAAACCGCTGATGTAAGTTCTAGCGAAAATGTAAAAGTTGACAGTTCGCAATTTGACTCTAGCAAAACTGGCACTTGTACTATAACTGTAAATTATACTGAAAATGAAAAAACTGTTTCTACAAATATTGAAATTACAATAACTAACGACGTAATTCTTACGAAAATCAGCGTAGATGCAACTAATGCAACAACTTCATTTACTGAAGGCGACACATTCAGTTCAGATGGAATTGTAGTAACTGCAAGTTATAGCAACAACACAACTAAAGACGTAAGTTCAAGTGCAAAAATTGATTCTTCGGCTGTTAGTATGACAGTGGCTGGAACTTATAGCGTAAGCGTAACTTACACTGAAGGCGAAGGCGATGACGCTGTTACAAAATCAGCAAGTTATGAAATTACTGTAAAAGCGAAAGTTGTGCCAACAAAAATTACTGTAAGCGTTTCTGAAATCACAACCATAAACGAACTTGAAGAATTTGGCGAAACCATTGCTACAGTTACTTATAGCGATGGAACTACAAAAGAAATTGATATGGATGCTGATGATCTTTCAAAAATTGTAGTTACTGATTCTAATGAAAAAACTGTTTATGATTCTTCAGACAAAGATGACGAAGGTTTTAATCCTAATTTTGGCGAGAAATATACTATTACAATTTACTACACAGAAAGTGATGTTACAGTTAGCACGACTATAGATATGACACTTAATTTGGAAAATACTTTTAAGGAAACTGATGGAGTAAAAACTTTTGTTGGAACTGTTTGGTGGAATTCTGCAAATCAAGGAACTGACGCTGTTCAACTTGAAACTGCAAACGACAGTATAAGTTATATATTTATGGCTATTGCTGACGGAAATGATTGTGTAGTAGAAGTTTATGATTCTGCTAGCACTAAACTCTATCTTACAACAACATCACAATTAAATGCTTGGGGAGATTTAACTGCTTCTGACGCTGGAAGTCAAACAATTGGTACGCTTAAAAAAGGTCATTTGTATTCAGCAACTGCTACTTACGCAAATTCTTCTGTTACAGTAACTTACATAGATCATGGCACAAGTGGCAATGATTCTACAGTTTTATTTACAACATCAAGTACAAAAGAAGGAACTCGTCCATATAACGTTCACTTTGTTGCAGAAAGTGGCACATTCTATGTTCTTGAAAGCAAAAATATTGCTGATGTTACTTTAGAAAGCATTTCTGTAAATACTGATAATGCAACAACTTCCTATGCTGACGGTAGCACATTTAACACAAGTGGCGTAGTTGTAACCGCAACATATTCAAGCGGTCGCACACAAGACGTAAGCTCAAGTGCAACATTCAGCATTGAAAACGGCACAAGTCTTACTTACGACGAAAACGGTTCGGTTAGCGACAACACTGAAACTAGAACTGTAACTGTAAGTTATGGCGAAGCAAGTGCAACTTACGATATTACAATCGCAAACATTACGCTTTCTTCTGTGGAACTTTCTGACGGCGTTACAATTTACACTTACAACGGCGGAACTACTGCACTTTATCCAAGCGATTCAACATTTACAGCAACATATTCTGATAAAAGTACAAAATCTATTAACTTAAGCGAAGCAACATTCGCTGATATAAGTGACAATAAAGTAACATTTACGTACTCGGGCGTAAGTTCAAATGAAATCAGCGTAACGAACAAGACAGACTTGAGCGAACTTCTTAATGCTAATGTAACTGCAGGAAATCTTATAAAAGTTGGAGCAACTGAAAAAGAAATTTCCGCTATAGGAACAGATGCTGGCTGGACAGGCTCAGTAGAAGCAGGTGATTGGTGGACAATATTTGCTGGTGATGATGTTCAAGTTTCTTCAGGAAAAGTTGTAAAAACCACAATGACTCTTAGCACAGACAATGCAAATGCAAACAACTATCAACTTGCTCCTTGCGTTATCGCTCGTGATTCTTCTAAATCGGAATATGCAGTAGTTCGTCTTGATAATTATGGTTGGAAAGGTACTGAAACTACGAATGGAACTACACTTGGTTGGACTTTAACTTCAGATTGGAATTGGGACACAATAACAACTGATCTTAAGGGCGCAACCGTACAAGTTGCCGTGATTAACTTAGGCGATGGAACTGCAACTATTCGCTATGATGTAACTTGCACAGACGGAACAACTCATTATCAACAATATGCTGGAATTTCTGTAACTGAGGATAATCTTTACTTCAATCTTTGCTTTGAGCAAGTGGCAGCAACATTTGTTACAACTAGCAACTAAACCATTCACAATTAACTAAAAATTAAAACTATAACTGAAAGTTAAGTGCCGACGTCGTGTCGGTTACGAGAATTTTTGCAGTTTTAAGGCGACATACTCGAAACTTCGTTGCAAGTTCCTTGTCGCCATTTTTTTTACAAGAAGTGGCCGTTTATTTTGCAACCGCCAGTCCTCGCAGTAAACCGTTGCTTCGCGTTAAGTGTCAATTTGCAAATTCTTAAAGTTAAATTTTTACGCGGGGAACTTCGTTGTAATTTGCACGGAATCAAAAATTTAAACAAAATAAAAAAAAATTATAACTTTTTTTAAAAAGTCATATTACAATATTTTTTATGAAGAAATTTAGAAATTTATTGGTTGTTTTTGTGGTTGGAACTTGGAGTTTGCTTAGTTTTGCTCAATCAGGAAAAAATCTCGACGTAATTTTTATGCACGACACGCATTCGTTTTTAGATGCGACTCCAAAGGTTAAAACGCTTATCGATGAACAAAAAGCTCAAAATCCTGAAACTTTAGTTTTGGACGCTGGCGATTTTTCGATGGGAACTTTGTATCAAACTATTTTTACAACGCACGCTGCGGAACTTAGAGTTTTAGGCAAACTTGGTGTTGTTGCTACCACGATTGGAAATCACGAATTTGATTTTGGTGCGGACGGTTTGGCAAAAATGCTGATTGCGGCAAAAGACTCAGGCGATCCTGTTCCAGAAATGTTGCTTTGTAATGCAAAGTGGGACACTCCAAACGATTACACGCGAATTGTTAAAGAAGCAATGGATTATTATGGTCAAAAAGATTATATGATTATCCAAAAAGATGGCATAAACATTGCGTTAATTGGCGTTTTTGGAAAAGATGCTTTGCGTTGTGCTCCAACTTGTGAAATTGGTTTTGATGAAATTACTACGGCTGTTCGTCGCACAGTTGATTACATTAAGGCAAACGAAAATGTTGATATGATTGTTTGCATTTCTCACAGCGGAACTAACAAAAATCCAGATCGCTCAGAAGATCAACTTTTAGCAAAAGCAGTTCCAGAACTTGATTTAATTATCAGCGGACACACTCACACAGTTTTAGAAAATCCAATTATTGAAGGCGAAACTACGATTGCGTCTTGTGGTGCTTACAATGCAAATTTAGGAACTTTAACTTTGTCTCAAAAAGAAAATGGTCGCTGGCAAGTTTCAAAATACGCTTTAATTGATTTGAGCGACGATTCTATTCCAGAAGATCCAGAACTAAAAGCAACTTTGGCATCTTACGCTCCACTTATTGACGCTGAATATTTAGCTCAATTCGGTCTAACAAGTCAGCAAGTTTTGGCTCACACTTCGCGTTCTTTAGATGTAAGTCACGAAGTTGGATATTTAATGGCTCAAGCAATGTACAACACTGTAAAAAAGAGTGGCGTTCCAGTTGATTTTGCAACAGTTCCAAGCGGAGTTTTGCGCGACACTTACGAAGCAGGCGACATTACAGTTTCTGATGTTTTTGATTCATATTCACTTGGAATTGGTCCAGACCAAATCAGCGGTTATCCTTTGATTGCAGTTTATATTCGTGGCAAAGAAATTAAAAATGTTTGCGAAATTGATGCAACACTTTCGCCTCTTGACGACACAGTTAGACTTTTTATGTGGGGAATTGCTTACGATTACAATCCAAACAGAATGATTTTAGACAAAGTAACCGACGTTTATTTTGTTAGAGAAGATGGAACTAAAGAAAAAATTGAAAAAAATAAACTTTATTGTGCTGTAACTGACATTTACACAGGAATGATGCTCGGTTCAGTTTTGGATATGACAAAAGGTTTAGTTTCAATTATTCCGCTTAACGAAGATGGAACTCAAGTTCAAGATTTTAACGAAAAAATTATTTATCGTGCAAACGGAACAGAACTTAAAGGCTGGATTGCTATTGCAGAAGGTCTCGCTGAGATGAAAGAAATTGGCGACTATTCTGATGTTGAAGAATTTTACGTAACACAAAAGAAAAGTGCAAATATTTTTAAGATTTTAAAATCACCTTCAAAATTCGCCGCGATTGTTTACACAGTTATTTTAGTTGTGATTTTGATAATTGTAGGAATTGTTGTGCTTTGTGTTTGTCTTTCTAAACGCAAAAAAGCAAAAAAACAGGAACTTTTAAATAAGTCAAAATCAGAAAATAATTCTTAAAATTTTATTTTGGGCGTTACCTGCCTAACGGCAGGTCGGCAGTTCCACACTTATGCTATCGCTCCATTCTCTGTAAAATGTACACGGTGGTTTCGAGAGCCTCAACCACCGTGTACATTTTACAGAGAACGCCTACGGCGGTGTTCCATTGCCTAACGCTTAGCACAAGCGCAAACTTCCTTAACAAACTGCCAAAATCCGAAAATTCCTCAAATTCTAAACAAAATTCTCGCTTGAAGAACAAAGTGTTAATCATTATTATAGTTGAAATAATTTTCTAAACGAGGAATAAAATGCTTTTAGCACAAATTTTGGCGGTTATTATATTTTTAGGAATGTTCATCGCCGTTATTACAGAAGTTATTGAGCGTCAATGGGTAACACTAATTTGTGGTGCACTCACTTTAATTCTTGTGTTTGGCTTAGGTTTAAGAAGTTGGGATCCAATTTGGGAAACATTAAATTTAAGAAACATTTTTACGCTGGGATTTTGGTACAGTTCGGGTTCTTCTGCAGAAACTTCAAGCGGAATTAACTGGGCAACAATCATTTTTATTGCTGGAATGATGATTATGGTTGAAGGCATGGCAAGAGTCGGATTTTTTAGATGGCTTTGCATGCTTTTAGCAAAATTGGTTCATTATCAAGTTGTTCCGATTTTTATAACATTTATGTTAATGTCAGCAATTTTATCAATGTTTATTGATTCAATTACAGTAATTTTGTTTCTTGCGGCAGTTACAGTTGAATTAAGTCAACTTTTAAAATTTAATCCAGTTTCTATGATTTTAGCAGAAGTTTTCTGTGCAAATTTGGGAGGTTCTGCAACAATGTGTGGCGATCCACCAAACATCATAATCGGAACTTCATTCGGATATTCATTCGCTGATTTTTTAACAAACACAGGTTTAATTGCTTTAATCGCTTTAGTATTTACAATCGCATATTTTTATTTAACTTGCCACAAAGAATACGCAAAGTGTGGCAAAGATGTTGACACTTCAAATTTTCCAAGTCCAACAAGTGCAATTACAGACAAGCGCGGATTTATAATTAGTTCAGTGATTTTCGCTTGTGCTATAGTTTTGCTTGTAACTCACGCAATTACAGGACTGACAGTTGCAACAATTGGAGCATTTATTGCACTTATTACCTTGATTACGTCTCCAAAACACATTCCTGAAATTCTCAAAAAAGTTGACTACAAAACACTTTTATTTTTTATTGGACTTTTTATTGTTGTAGGCGGACTAGAACAAACTGGAATTTTAGGTTTAATTGCAAAATTTATCAGCAAAATAAGTGGCGGTAACGCTTACTTAATGATTGGAATTATAATTTGGATTTCTGGAATCGCGTCTGCATTCATAGACAACATTCCATTTGCGGCAACTATGATTCCTATAATTGAATCTTTAGCACAAAGCACGGGCGTTTCTTTGTCAACAATGGCTTGGGCACTTTCTATAGGAACTGACATTGGCGGAAGCGGAACTCCAATCGGCGCAAGTGCAAATGTTGTAGGAACTTCAGTAGCAGCAAAGGCAGGACATCCAATCGGTTGGGGACAATATTGCAAAAAAAGCACGCCAGCAACATTTATAGTAATATTTATTTCAACAATCGTAATTTTCATAAGATATTTGTAAATTTTGAATTTCTGAACTACAATAATTTTATGATTGAATTTAAAGTTCTTTAATAAAACATAAAAAAATGCACGGAAGCAAAATGGCTTGGACAAAACATCTTCACAAACGTAGTGCGTAAGCCGTTTTGAACAATAATTTCCGCTGTGAGTGCATTTTTTGTACTTGTATTAAATTCAAATTTAACTTAAAAAGTAAAAAATTATGGGAGAAAATATGGAAAAGCAAATCATAATTGCTATTGGACGTGAATACGGCAGTGGCGGACATTTAATTGGTCAAAAAATAGCAGAAAAATATGGAATTCCATTTTATGATAGAAATCTTTTAGAAGAAATTGCAAATGTTAAAAATGTTGATTCTGAAATTCTTGCAAAATATGATGAAAAGCCAAAAAAAGTTTTTTTAAGCAGAACTGTTCGCGGTTATTCAAATTCTCCGTCAGAAAATATTGCTGAACTTCAGTTTGCACTTTTAAAGCAAAAAGCTGCCGACGACGATTCTTTTGTGGTTTGTGGACGTTGTGCTGATACAATTTTAAAAGATTTTAAGGGACTTTTGACAATTTTTATTCGTGGAAATGAAGATAATAAAATCCAAAGAATTATGGAAGTTCGTAAAAAGGACGAAAAAGACGCAAAAAAAACTATTGCTCGCCACGACAAAACTCGCCGACTTTATCACAATCATTTTTGCCCAGAAAATCCTTGGGGCGAAACAAGTTCGTATGATATTTGCGTAAACTCAAGCGTGCTTGGAATTGATGGCACAGTTGATGTTCTTTGCAATTTTATAGATAAGTTCCGTGCGACGCTTTAAGTTTTAACTTATTTTAATTAGTGAGGAAATCCGCAAACATCGTCTTTACATTCTTGAACTGAAAGCGGATTTTTTACAAAATCTTGCCATTTAAATGTTAAAGTTCCGTCGTCTGTTTGCAAAATTGGAATTCCAATTAAACCTTTTTGTTTTGCTTTGTCAAATTTTGGATTTGTGTCGCGAAGAACAAGAAACGCTTTAAGTTCTTTTAAATCTGACGTAATGTCGTGAAATTCGTAAGCGACATTTTCTGCATCAAAAGATTTTTTACACGCAATGCAATCTGGACAAAGCGATGAACCGTAAATTTTTAACATAAAAACCTCCAAGTTTTTTATCTTAATATAAATCGTACTTGCAAAAAACCTAGCCCTGATTGTAGGGGCGGCGTTAGCCGTTCTAAAACGGAAGTTTTAGAATGAAACGAAAGTGGAACCCCGAAAAGCAGGTTTACTTAGTTGATTTGCTCCAAAATATCAGTCAAATTATTTTTAATTTCGTTGTAATTTAGAACTTTTTGCGGATTTTTTGGATGAGAGCCAATCATTTTTTCCATCCAAACCATATCGTACCAACGCCCAAACTTATAACCACAATCGTGAAACTCGCCCACCATTTTGTAGCCCAAATGTTCGTGAAACTGAGCAGAATTTTTTGTTAAATATTCATCGTCTTGTTTTGGAAAACCAATGCACGCGTTTAAGTTTAAAATATTCATTCGCGCACAAATTTCTTCCATTACAAAATAAAGCTTTTTGCCTACGCCGTGATGACGTTCGTTTGCGTCAAGATAAATTGTTGTTTCAACCGCCCAATCGTAAGCTTCGCGGCCAACAAATGCACTCACGTAAGAATATCCTAAAATTTTTTCGCCTTGAAAAGCCACAATGTAAGGAAATTTTTTCATTGTGTTTTTCATTCTGATTTTGAATTCTTTAAGGCTTGGAACGCTCCATTCAAAAGTGATTGCAGTTTTTTCAACATAATATTTGTAGATTTCTAAAATTTGCTTTGCGTCTTTTAAGTTGGCATTTCTAAATTTTATATTTTGACTTTCCATTTTGATTTTTTCCCCGATTATTGAGCAGTGTCGAAATGACGATTAGGATGAATTTTGACTTTTTACTTTTTCAAAAAAATATGTCTATTCATTAGTTTTTAGTGCTTGTTCTACGCCAAGTGCAAGTTGGTCTGCACAAGAAGTTTTTTTTGAGCCACACAAGTTGCCTTTTAAGATTTTAACTGCACGAGAAGCTGAAGTTCCTTCAAGAAGTTTTCCGATTGCTGAAGTGTTTCCCGGACATCCGCCTGTAAAATGAACGTTATAAAGTTTTCCGTCTTCAAGATCAAAACTAATTTCTTTTGCACAAACACCTTTTGGCTTTACATGAAAATTTTTCATAAAATCGACCTCAAATTCATTATATCAAGTCATTAAAAATCTTTGCAAGAACAAAAGTTTTCTTGAACTAAGGCTTAGCCCCGATTGTTCTTGACCTCCTGTCAATTACGAGAATTTGCCTTGCAAATTCTCAGCATCTTTGCAGTTTTACAGCGACATCCTTGTCGCTATCTTCTGCAATAAACCACAACTTCTCGCAGTAAGACTTAGCCCCGATTGTAGTGGCGAGCGAAGCGAGTTCTGGAGCAAAGCGGAAGAATGGAGGCAAGAGTCGAAACAACGGAAAGCGGGTTAGCATAGAAAAATAAGCTCCAAAATTAAAAATCTGGTTTCGACAGGCTCAACCTCCGTTAATACTCTTGACAATATTTTTTTTATAAAATATATTCTGTCTTAGATTTTAGATTCTGTCGCCGGACAGTTGTGAAAAGCATTCACATAAGAATATCGGTAGGTCGGAAAGTTTTTCTTTCTGCGATGTTCTTGTGCGGATGCTTTTTTTTATTTTATGCGACGAAACTAAAAATCAAAAAGGAGATTCTAAAATGAAAAAAGATTTTTTAATTCCAAATCTTACGCTTTTTGAAAAATTACTTTGGGCTTTTTCAGTTTTGAGCGTAACAATCATTTATTTAATAATTCCTCAAAAAAATCCAATTACGCTAATTGCAACTTTGGTTGGCGTAACATCTCTTATTTTTACGGCAAAAGGTCATATTTCTGGGCAAATTTTAATGTTGGCATTTTGTGTTTTGTACGCAATCGTTTCGCTAAAATTCAAATATTATGGAGAAGCAATCACTTATATGTTGATGACTTTTCCAAGTGATTTAATTGCGACAGTTTCTTGGCTTAAAAATCCATCGGCGAGCGGAAAATCGCAAGTTCGCATTGAACATTTAACTCCGAAAAAAACGTTAATCGCTTTTTCAATCACTTTAGTAACAACAAGCGTCTTTTATTTTATATTGCGTGCCTTGAACACAACAAATTTGGAAATCAGCACAATTTCTGTTGCAACAAGTATGATTTCTTCGGTTTTTACAATTATGCGACTTCCATATTACGCACTCGGTTACGCGGCAAACGATGTAGTTTTAATAATTATGTGGATTCTCGCGAGTATAAAAAATCCAATTTATGTGCCGATGATTTTGAACTTTGTGATTTTCTTAGCAAATGATTTGTACGGATTTTTTAACTGGAAAAAGATGAGAGCCAAGCAAGAGAGGAGTTAGAGGTTTGCTTAGTGAACTAGCGGTTTTGTTGCGTGCTAACTGGCGGTTTAATTTAGCGACTGAAACTTTGCACCGAAAAGCTGCGGTTTACTTAGTAAACTGGCGGGTTCGTTAGTAAAGTGCCAGTTTGTCGCGAGAACTGGA
>CAZLXK010000072.1:0-10721 GCA_964563305.1 uncultured Treponema sp. | reverse complement strand
CCCCTGAATCGAGTTCAGGGTGACAAATTTTTTCAGATTTTATAAAAGTCGAAATTTAGGCTATATATAGTGATTTTGACGTTACTCAATCGAAAGGGCTCAAAAGCTTGGTCGAAACTTTGTTGCGATTTCAACCACCGTGTTTTATTCAATTATAAACTGATCGATTTGAATTCCAATTTCACCAATAGAATCTGACATTTTTTCACTTACATCATTTAACGCAGAACTATTTTCTTGAATTTTTCCCGCACCAACTTGCATTTCGTTCATTTTTTTGTTGATTTCGTCAGTAACAGTTTGAAGTTTTGTCATATTTGCTACAATCGTTTTGTTACTTTCTTGCATTCCGCGAGAAGCTAATCGAACTTCAGTTGTAGTATTATTCATATCGCCTAAAGCTTCGCTAATTTGCTGAGAACCTTGAGTTTGCTGCTCAAGTGCATCTTTTATTTGGCGAACAAGTTCATCAGTTTCGCTGATTTTTTGAGAAACATTATTAAACGCTGCACTTGACTGAACCGAAGCCGAAACAACGCTTTCTATAGAACCGCGAATCGCTTTAAGTTGCGTTCCAATTTGTTTAGATTGAACAGTTGAAGTTTCAGAAAGTTTACGAATTTCATCAGCAACAACACTAAATCCTTTTCCAGCCTCGCCTGCGTGAGCCGCTTCAATCGCTGCATTCATTGCCAAAAGATTTGTTTGACTTGCAATAGACGCAATCGCTTGGTTTGCATTTTGAAGCATTTTACTCTGATCTTCGATGTGTTTAATTTTTTCATTTACATCATTTTGAAGTTTTGAACCTTCTTCTGAACTTAAAAGCAAATTTTCAAAAGAATCCGCCATTTTATCCATAGAAGAACTTACAGACGCAATATTAGAAACCATTTCTTCGATTGCAGCCGACGCTTGAGTAATTCCACTTGCCTGCTCTTCGATTAAATTTTCAAGTTGCGAAATTTTTGAAGTAATATCGCTTACACTTTGCGAAGTTTCGCTAACGCCTTTTCCTTGAGTATCAATTTCCGAGTAAACTGAACGAATATTTGCTAGAATTTCAGAAATTGAAGAATTTGTGCCAGAAATACTTGTAGTTAATTCTTCGCCAGCAGTTTCGAGCAAATTTTTTGATTCTTTTATGCCAGAAATAATTGTTTGGAGTTTTTCAGAAAACTGATTAAATCCTTTTACAACATCGCCAATTTCGTCGTTAGTTTTTATATCAATACGTTTTGTTAAATCAGCATTTCCAGAAGCAATTCCAGTAATTGATTCTTTTACAGTTTTTAATGGCTTTAATGAAGTGAAAATTGCAAAAATACTTGAAAGAACTGCAAAAACAATCATCACTAAACTTAAAATGGCAATTAAAATTACCATTGTATTCATAGAGGCAAAGAAATCATTTTCTGGAGCAGAACATAAAATCGCCCAGTTGCAAGAAGTTCCAACTGGCATATAAGAGCAAACCATTGTTCTTTTAGTTTCTGGATCTTTGTAAGTTCCAGTTGAAGTTTTGCCTTTTTTTAATTCATCAATAATATTTTTAAAATCATCAGTTGCATTTTTTCCAATATTTTCTTGAGATTTAATTTTTTCGATATTAGAATCACCAACTGTAATTCCAGTTCGCATATTTATAACTTTTGGATGACTTTCTTTTCCAACTAGAAGCGACTGACAAAGTTCGTACATTCTTTGAGCTTTTACAATTGCATAAACTGCACCAGAAGGCTGCAAATCTTTGTCAAAAATCGGCATTGCGTAAATCAGAACAAGTTGTCCGTTAAGAAGCTGCGGATCGCTTAAAGATTTTTTGCCAAGCATAGCATTTGAATAAGCAGAAGTGTTGCTCATATCGCTACGAACACCTTTTTGATCGTAAGTGTAACCGTAAACATCAAAAATCGAAACTGAAATATAATTTTTATCAATATTTGTTGCAGTTGATGTAATAAAATCGATTTTTTCTTTTAGCGGAATTGAAGAGTCTCGAACATAATTCATAGTAGAAATTGTTGTTAACATTCTAAATTCGCGGTTATTCGTTTCTTCAAATTGAATTGCAATGCTTCGAGCAATACTTGTTAAATTTGAATTTACAGATTCTGTTAAAGCATTTTTTGCAATATTTACCGAAACTAATCCAATTACTGAGTTAGAAATTACAATGATTATTATGATTACCAATAAAAATTTTGTTTTTAAACTTTTAAACACAACCACCCTCGTTAAACATTTATAAAAAATTTAAAATTCTTTTTAAGATTTTCTTAAGATTCAATTTTATAATTGATTTTGATAACTGTCAAATTTTTGAAAATTTTTTTGTTTTTTTATAAAATTTGTTATTTTTTATTGTTCTCGACTCTTGCCGATTATGATAATTTCTGTTGGAGTTAGTTTAGGAATTATTCGCTGAGTTTTAGAAAACATCCTCTAAGTAAAAGGGCGGGCGACTGCGTCGCCCGCCCCCATAGGAGACTTAGCCCCGATTGTAGCGATTGCCACAAGGCAAGTGCGTAGCACCGAAGCGAAAGCGTAGTCGCGAAAAGCGGGTTTTGTTTAGTTCTGCATCTTAGCACAAAAAAATATTCGCTATAAAAATTAGAATTCGCTCCAAAAACAAAAAATCAATTTTCACCAAAAACCATAAACCACCTTGTGTTAGGATAAAGCCAATATTTTTGGAAAACGCTTTGAATGTCGCTCGCACTAAGATTGTGAACTTGCTCTAACTGAACTAAATCGTAATTTATGTCGTTAAACTGCAAAAGATTATAAATCAATTTTAAGGCAAGACCTTCGCTTGTTTGAGAACTTGCGTAAGTGGAATTTATGTAAGAATTTTTATAACCTTCAAGCCGATTTTCTATGCTCGTAAAAACATATTCGCCATTTTGATTTTGACTTTCAATCAATTTATTTTGCGCCATATAATTTCTGGCTTCTTGCATATACTTTTTGTAATTTTCAAAATCTGAAAGTCGGTAAATATATTCTGCTCCGTAAGGCGCTTTTGAACCAACCACATAAGAACTTGGCGAATAACACGCTCCATAATGTTCACGCACAACGTTAAAAAGCAAATCGCTAAAAATATCAGCACAAATTGTCGCTGGAATAAATTCCGAACTTGTGTTTGAAGGACTTGCAAAAACGCGAGCTACAAAACCTGTTCCGTTTGCATTTGGACTTCGCAAAATTACATCTGGAGCATTTTGAATTTTTAATGCAGGCGGATTTTTGTAAAGTTCTGATTTTTCTTGCGGATCTTGCTGATTCTCGAAGTCAGCGGCAACTTTTTGCGAAGAAGTGTCAGTTGTGCCAAAAGCGGAACTTTCTTCGTCAAAAGTGTCAGTTGCTTGAGCAAAAGTGTCAGTTGTAGCGGAAGAACTGCCAGTTTTCTGCGAGAAAGTGCCAGTTTTTTCACCAAAACCGCCAACTTCGTCTCGAGAAGCGTCGATTTCGCCGCGAGAAGTGTCAGCAGAATCAGACAAAACCTTCAATTTTCCAAGCGTTTTGTTCAGCCTTTTTACAAGCCAATCAGAATCAAAATCACCAACCGCAACAACAAAAATTTTTCCAGCGTCCAAAATTTTTTCGTGATGTTTTTTAAGATTTTCCAAAGTTATATTTTGTGCCGAATCCAAAGTAACCAAAGTTGAAACTTCGTAAGGATGATTTTTGTAAAGTTCTTGCTGAATTTCATAAGAAAGCATTGTTTGAACATCATTTTGAATATTTTTTACGCGAAGCTGAACTTGAACTTGAATTTGCTCAAAATTTTCCTGCGTAAACTCTGGATTTAAAAACGCACTTTCTAAAACGCTCAAAGTTTCTTTTAAATATTTGTCGAGCACAGAAATTCCAAACGCACTTCCAGTCATTTTGTTTGTTTTTGAAAAAGAAAGCCCGGTTCTGTAAGAAATTGCGTCCAATTCATTTTGACTAAACTTTTTTGACGACAAGGACATTAAATTAAAAAGTGAAGATTCAAGCCCAGAAGTTTCTTTTGTTAAATTTTCAACTCCGCCGCGAACAGCAAATGCAATTTCAACATTATGCGAAGAATTTTTTTGAACGTAAACTGGAATTTTATTTTTTAAATAATAAGTTTCGATTTTTGGCGGAACATACTCAGTTTTTTGAATTTTGATTTGATTTTGATTTTCGCTGATTTTTAAGTTTTCACCGTTAAGTTTTTGATTTTCGCTGACTTTTAAATTCTCTCCGTTAAGTTTTAAATCTTCGCTGGCAAGAGAAAAATCTTTTGCGTTAACAGCAAATTTTTCGTCTTTCCACCAAAACGCATTTTCTTGTGTGATTTTTGTAAACTTTTTTGTCGCACTGTTACTTTTGGAATTCTCGCTGATGTTTGAGTTTTCGCCGTTAAGTTTTGAATTCCCGCTGACTTTTGAATTTCCGCTGACAACAGAAGAATTTTCTGCGTTAAGTTTTAAATCTTCGCTGGCAAGAGAAAAATCTTCCGCGTTAAGTGCAAAATGCGCAAAATCAGCGTCGCTTGTAAAATCATCAGAATCAAAATTGCTCGAAGAAGACAAAATTACAGTCATTGCAGGAGATGAAAAATATTTTTGAATAAAATTTTGAACATCTTTTTGGCTAACTTTTGAAATTTCTTCTATATAATTGTAATAATATTCAGGCGAAGCACAGCACCACCAAAATCGGATTTTTGAAAGAAGTGCCGCCGCCGTTTCGCTGTCTTGCAACTGTTCGTCTGCAAGTTTTTCTACAATTCGAGATTTTGTTTTTTTTGAAAACAACGATTTATTTTTTGCAATTTCTAGAAGAATTTTTGTGCGTAAATCATTTAGGAAAATTTCTGATTTTTTTGCAAGATTATTTTGATTAGAACTTTGCGAAAGATTAACCGTCGCTCCAAAAGAAAAAATTCCACTTGCCCGAGAAGTTCCGTAAGAAGCCCAAATCATATTTTGGTAAAGATTAAAATCTTCTAAATCAGAAAAATACGAATTATATAATCCGCCAGGTTCATTTAAAAGCATTAAAAGATAATCCGCCGCGTAAGTGTCTTGAATGTCAAAATCAGCGTCTGGTCCGCGAAAATAAAGTTCAATTTGTGCAAGATTTTCTGGAAGTTTTTCGTAATTCATAAAATAAAATTCGTCGCTTGCAAAAGGATGCAGAGTTTGCTGATCTTGAGAGGGAACTTTTTGATTTGGATTTTGCCAAGAACCAAAAATCGCTTTTGTAAGTTCAAAAACTTGCTCTGGATTTATATCGCCGCCAACAAAAAGTGCTGCATTTGAAGGAACATAATATTCTTTTTGAATTGCACGAAGTTGACTAACAGTCGCATTTTGAATAACTTTTAGCGAACCGCCAGAATCCGTGCGATAAGGCGAGTTAGGAAACATTTTATAATTTACAAAATGTCCGTAAACTGAAAGTGGCTCGCTGAGTGAACCTTGAATTTCAGAAAGCACAACTTTTTTTTCGTTTTCAAATTCAGTTTCGTTCATAAGCGGAGTTCTAATCGCTGCGTTCCAAAATTCCAAACCTTCCACAATTTTATCAGAAGGAATTGTAAAAAAATAATTTACGCAATCAGTTCCAGTGCTTCCGTTCCAATTACTTACGCCCAAATCCGAAAGTGCCTTGTTCATACTCGCCGCATCTTTGTAAAGCGAATTGCCCTTAAACATCATATGTTCGTAAAGATGAAAAAGACCTGCGTTTTGTGCAGTTTGACTTGTCGCACCAGTTCTAAAAGCAATTTCCACATAAACTAGCGGAACCGAATGATTTTCTGAAACAAAAAGCGTAAGTCCGTTTTGCAAATTGTATTCATACAAATTTTCGATTGGCGTTTTTTGTGCAAAAGTTTTTTGACAAATTGCAAGTGCCACAAAAAATACAAGTGTTAAAATTTTACGTAATTTTTTCATATTTTAAATTTAATATTTTAAACAACTATATTCTAGTAAAATTTACTTTTTAAATATTAAGTTAAAATTAACAATGCCGACAAGGAAGTCGTTCCTTTTGGAAATAAAATCTTAACTAATAAAATGCCACGAGGTTTTTCAAAAACCTCGCAAGCAACCGAAGGTTGCACATTCTCGTTATCGACACGATGTCGAGAGGGCTAAATCTTCTGCGAAATAAAGCAGAGATTGAACTTGCAAAAAGTTTTCGCATATATTTCGTCTACGCCTCAATGTTCCTGCATTAAGTAAAAATCTGCAAGTTAAACAAGAAATTAAAAAAATCACAAATCCAAAGATTTTATTACTTCGCGAAGATATCTAAATCCAATTTCACAATCTGCCATTAAGTGATTAAAATTTTCGTATTCTTGCGGTGGCATATATTGTTCACCAAAATAAATTTTTTGCGTTTTATTTCCATTTTTGTCAGTTTTTCGTTCCAAAGAAATTACGTAAGTTGTTCCGTTAAATTCAAAATCAAAAGTTCTAAGACTTTCCAACTTAGATTCAAATTCTTCTTTTGTCATTTTTACCAAACCTTTCTTTCACACTTAAAATTTAAGAATAACAAAATACACGTAGGCAAGGTTCTTGCCGAAAGTGAATTTTGTTATTTTTTTTAATTTTAATCCTAACGCGTTAAGTCTTTTACCCACTTATATTTTGTAAAATGATATAAAGTCCAAGGAATTTTTCCAACTTCATCAAGGCAAGTGCAAGCGTAAATCAAAAGAACTGGCCAATGAAAAACAAAAGTTCCAAGTGCCGCTAGCGGAATCGCAATTCCCCACATACAAATTGCCAAACTGTACATATCAAAAAGCGTATCTCCGCCACAATCAAAAATTCCGTTAATCAAAATAGAATTTATTGCTCGCCCGATCATATAAAATGACATAATCGCCATCATTCCAATTAAATATTTTTGTGCCCCAGAACTTAATTTTACTGATTTTAAAATCAAAATGCTCAAAAGTGCCATAATCACGGCAGAAAATATTCCGCAAAGCAAAGCAATAATTCTGATTTTTTGACCGTAAAGTTTTCCGCGTTCCAAATTTCCAGCACCAAGTTCATTTCCCACAACAATTCCGGCTCCAGTTGAAAGTCCGTTGCAAAAACAGCAAACTAAATCGCGAACAACTGCGGCTACAGAAGCGGCTGCGGTTGCGTCAGTTCCCAAATGTCCCATAAAAGCTGAATATGAAGTAAATCCAATTCCCCAAAAAGCATAAGCCAACAAAAGTGGAATCATACATTTTAGAAAATCTTTTACAAGCAAGGAATTACGCTCAAAAAAACTTTTTATATGCGGATAAATAAAATTTTTGCAATACGAAGCGATTATGCACCAAACAAGTTCAATAATTCTCGCAATTAAAGTCGCAATGGCCGCTCCTTCAACTCCAAGTGATTTTACGCCAAAAAGTCCAAAAATCAAAATTGCATTTAAGACGATATTTAAAACCACAGTTACGCTACTTATGATTGCAGTAAGACTTGTGTGGTCAGAAACTTTCATAATTGCCAAATAAACTTGAGAAATTCCAGACAAAATGTAAGACCAACCGGCAATTCTTAAATAACGAATTCCAATTTGAACCAAAACTTCTTGATTTGTAAAAATCAACATTAAATTCTTTGGAATAAAAATGCACAAAGCCCAAAATAAAATTGAAATTACAAAACAAATTTTTAAACTTAATGCAAAAATAAAATTAAGTGATTTTGAATCTTTTTTGCCCCAATATTGTGCTCCCAAAATTGCAGCCGTTCCAACTGTTCCGCCAATAAAAATATTTTGAACAAATTGAATTTGCGTCGCTAAAGAAACTGCTGCCATAGAATCTTGATCTAAGCGACCAAGCATAAAAGCGTCCGCTGCAGCAACAAGTGCGAGCATTAAACTTTGCAATGCAACAGGAATTGAAATTTTCAAAAGTTTTGTAAGAAATTCTTTGTTGTCAAAAAGTTCTTGCGTTTCTAGTTTTTTAACTTGTGATTTTTCTGATTTTGAATTTGCTGATTTTGTATCCATAAGTTGTGATTTTAGATGGAAAAGATTAAAAATACAACACAGCGGAGTTCAAACTTAACACGTCATTCTGAACTCGTTTCAGAATCTGCTGGCGATTTGCTCGCGGAAACTGGCGGTTTAGCAAAAAAGCAACAATTTAAACAAAAAAAATGCACTTTCGGCAAGAGTCTGCTGAACTAGCAACGGAAACTCAAGCGAAGTGCATCTTTTTTTATAAAAGTAAATCAGCGAAAATTAGTATCCCATTCCGCCCATATCTGGATTAGCTGCTTGTGGAGCTGGAGGTTCAGGAATATCTGTGATTGCACATTCAGTTGTTAAAAGCATTCCCGCAACTGAAGCAGCGTTTTGTAAAGCACATCGAGCAACTTTCGCAGGATCAATAATTCCAGCGTCCATCATATTAACCCACTCGCCTGTTGCAGCGTTATATCCAACACCATCTTTGCTAGATTTTGCCTTGTCCGCAACAACTGCACCATCAACGCCAGCATTGTCAGCAATTTGACGGATTGGTTCTTCGAGAGCACGTTTTACAATTTGGAAACCAACTTTTTCATCTCCAACAAGGTCAGCTTTATTTGCATCCAAAACTTTACTTGCCTGAATCAAAGCAATTCCGCCACCAGCAACAATTCCTTCTTCGAGAGCCGCTCGAGTTGCAGCCAAAGTATCTTCTACGCGGAATTTCTTTTCTTTCATTTCAGTTTCAGTGATTGCACCAATTTCGATTACAGCAACTCCGCCAGCAAGTTTTGCAAGTCGTTCCTTAAGTTTTTCTTTATCATAATCAGAAGTTGATTTTTCAATAGCATTTTTGATTTCAGCAACACGATCAGCGATTGCTTTTTTGTCTCCATTTCCGTCAACAATAGTTGTGTTATCTTTGTCGATTTTTACAGATTTTGCAGTTCCCAAATCTTCGATTGTAGCAGATTCAAGCTTTAATCCCATATCTTTTGTAATAACTTTTCCACCAGTAAGGATTGCGATATCTTGCAACATTTCCTTTCGTCTGTCGCCAAAACCAGGAGCTTTTACAGCACAACATTTTAAGGTTCCGCGCAAAGAGTTTACAACTAAAGTCGTAAGAGCCTCACCGTCAACATCTTCAGCAATAATAACAAGCGGACGACCACTTTGTGCAACTTTTTCAAGTAAAGGAAGCAAATCTTTCATTGTGCTAATTTTTTCATCGTGAATCAAAATGTAAGGATTTTCAAAATCACATTCCATTCTTTCGCGATCATTTACAAAGTAAGCGTTAACATAACCACGATCAAACTGCATTCCTTCTACAGTTTTTACAGTTGTGTTCATATTTTTAGATTCTTCAACAGTAATAACGCCGTCTTTGCCAACTTTTTCAATCGCTTCTGCCAAGATTTTACCAATTTCAGGATCATTGTTTGCAGAAATAGTTGCTACGTGAGTAATATCTTCGTTACCTTTTACAGCACGACTATTCTTTTTAATTTCATCAACAGCAAGAGCGGTTGCCTTATCAATTCCACGTTTAATTTCAATTGGAGTCATTCCAGCACTAACTGCTTTTAAACCTTCGCGTACAATCGCATAAGCCAAAACTGTTGCAGTTGTAGTTCCATCGCCAGCAACATCATTTGTTTTAGAAGAAACTTCGCGAACAAGTTGAGCTCCCATATTTTCAAAAGGATCCTTCAACTCAACTTCTTTAGCAACAGAAACGCCGTCCTTAGTAATAGTTGGTGAACCATATTTTTTGTCTAACATAACAAGTCGACCACAAGGGCCAAGCGTAACCTTAACTGCTTTTGCAATTTGTTCAACGCCACTAAGCATTTTTTTGCGAGCATCTTCACTGTAAACTAACTGTTTAGCCATTTTATTTTCTCCTATTTTTAGGGTTTTCCCTATATTTTTCATTTATCAAAAATACATAAAATTATATAAATCGACAAATTTTTTTATTTTTTTGATTTTTAATTTGGAGCAAATTCTTAAAATCAACACGATGTCAGCAGTGCTAAGCGTCCGCCCCAAACAAAACCGCCCTTCCGCACTTCACTCACGCTCATCTCGGGCAAAAAAAATAACTACTAGTTCATAAAAAAAATCGTCATTCTGAGTGCAAGCGAAGAATCTGTCACTAAAAATATTACATCTTTGCCCGAGACTAAAGGTGCTACACGGCGGGCTAAGTTGTTTAAAGTTTTGCATCCAATCAAATTACAACGAAGTTCCCCGCGTAAAACTTTAACATTAAAATTTTGGCAAGCAAAATCTTAACAAATTTACTACATTAACTGTTAAACGCGACATCCGTGTCGCTCTTTATTAACTGACACTTTTTGCACAAGCTTCAGTCAAAAAAAATCAGCGAAAGTAAAAAACTTTTCACAAAAATTTTAGACTAAAATTCGAAATGCAAGTTTCGTGCCAAGTTCAGCGAAATTCAAATAAAAAAGGTACTATTTGGTACTATTTAAAAGTTTTTCTTGAATAGTACCTTTTAGTACTTTTTTCTTCTAAGAAGTTAAACCTTTTTGTTGTAAAATTAAGTTAAGTAAAAAGTGATCTTGGTCACTTTTGGAAAATTCCTTAACTGTGGCAGGGTTTTATTTAGCATCTTATGATGGACTTTGGACAAGAATTTGCTTGGACATCTTCTGATGTAAAAATGTGTTTGGACTTTGGCATTACGCTTGGACTTTATTTGC
>CAZLXK010000071.1:0-10816 GCA_964563305.1 uncultured Treponema sp. | reverse complement strand
CGATTTTTTTCAAATCCGCAAGAAACTGCTCGTCAGTTACAAAAGGCAAACCTGCAATAAGATCCAAATTCAAAATTCCATGCCAATTTTTTTTAACAAGTTCAATCGCTTCAAGTGCAATTTTTGCTGAGCAATGTCGATTTACCGCCGTCAAAGATTTTTCATTAAAACTTTGAATTCCAAGCGAAAGTCTATTCACGCCAGATTTTTCAAGTGCAAAAAGTTTTTCTTTGCTAAGACTTTCAGGATTTGCTTCAAAAGTAATTTCTTTTGGCTTAGTTTTTGATTTTGACAAAATGTGATTTAAAAGTTTTTCGATTTGAAATGGATTTAAAAGACTTGGAGTTCCGCCGCCAATATAAACAGTTTTGAAATTTTTTATTTGATATTTTTGAACATAAAAATCAAGTTCTAAGCAAAGTGCATCAATATAAGAATTTGGAATTTTTCCTTTACAAGCGACGCTAAAAAAATCACAATAATCACACTTTGAAAAACAAAACGGAATATGAACGTAAAGTGCAAGATTTTTTTTGTCAAACATAATTTAGAAAATTCTAATTTTATCAAATGGAAAATATTCAAAAAGAACTTTGCCTTTTAAGCGATTTTGTTTGATTGGTCCGTAAAGGCGAGAATCTGTCGCTTCAGTTCGATTGTCAGCAAGCACAAAATATTCGTCTTCGCCCAAAGTAATTTGATTCATATTTTCGCAAGGTCCCAAACCGTCCCATTCTGCTGGAATAGAAAAAATGTGAATGTTATAAGGCTTTTTGCAAAGTTCAAATTCTGTTAAAAAGAAATCTTGATTTTTAGGTTTTACATAAACAATATAATCTTGAATGTACAAAGTGTCGCCCGGCAAAGCAATTACTCTACGAATAAAATCGCGTTCTGTAATTTTTTTACTAAAGCCAAAAGGTTCATATTTTTGAAAAGTAAACAAAGCAACAATTTTATTTGCTAAGATTTTGTACCAAGTTAAATTTTTATCTTCTTGCGATGAAATATAAAAAACGTCGCCTCTGTTTGGTGATTTTATTAAAGGCGAAACAAAAACTGCGGAATTTTTTGCAATGTCGCTTTCCATTGAATCAGAACGAACAAAACACGAAAACAAAACGAAATTTAAAAATAAAGTTAAAAATAAAATTATTCCAACTGAAATCGAAACAACCTTAAAAATTTTTGCATTTCTTTCTTTTAATAAAGAATACGAATATTCATAAACACTTTGTCTCATAAAATTCCTTTTTCAAATAAAGATATAATTTTATAACTTGATTTTCAAGACATTGAATCAGACTAAAAAAATAACAGAAAAATAGCGACAAGGAACTTGCAACGAAGTTTCCAGCAGATCGCCTTAAAACTGCAAAGACCTTTGAGAATTTGCAAAACAATCTGCTAACGCTTAGCACACGTTACTAAGAAAATAGCCACTTTATCAGAGAAATGGCGACAAGGACGTCGTTATTCTTTAAAAATAAAATCTTAACTAATAAAATACTACGAGGTTTTATAAAAACCTCGCAAGCAAGCGAAGGTTGCACATTCTCGTAATCGACACGATGTCGGTAAGAAACTAGACTTTTAAGCAAGTAAGTAATAAAATAAAGTTTATGGTAGAAGGCAGAAAAATAATTGCACAAAATAAAAAAGCTCATTTTAATTACACAGTCGAAGATTCACTTGAATGTGGCGTTGTTCTTGAAGGAACTGAAGTAAAATCTGTAAAAGAAGGTTGCATTTCTTTTAATGACAGTTTTGCACTAATCGAAAACAATGAAGTTTGGGTTCAAAATTTTCATATTTCAGAATATTCTTATTCTTCTGTTTTTAACCACAATCCTGACCGAAAGAAAAAACTTTTGCTTCATAAAGATCAAATAAAAAGATTAAAGCGAAAAGTTGATGAAAAAGGTTATACTTTAATTCCGCTTGATTTTTATTTAAAAGATGGTCGCGTAAAAATGACGCTTGGAATTTGTAAAGGCAAAAAGCAATTTGACAAACGTGCCGATATAAAAGAACGCGATATAAACCGCGAAATTGCAAGAGAATTTAAAAATTCTTTTAAGTAATTTTGTAATTTGGAGAAATTTGATTTCTAAAATGATTTCAAAACGAAGTCTATTTGCAAAAAGTGTAATTCTCATTTTAGCATTAAAAATAAATGCAGCATCGCTTGTTGATTTTTATGCAACTGTAAGTTCTTCTTCAGACACAAATATGATTCGTATGACAACTGATCTTTTTTACACGCAACTTCAGTCGCTCGAAGGCTACATTGTAAACGACAAACGCGACATTCCTTTTTCAGAAGACAAAGCAATTTCATCAAACATTGCGTTTTATGCTGAAATTCAAGAAGACAATCCTACTGGCTGGATTTGTACGCTAAACGCAATCAAAAATAATGAACATAAAAATGTAAGTGCCACAAAAAAATATTCGTCTTATTATAAAATTCTTATGGACGCAAAATCATCTTTGGAAAATTTACTTTATAATTTAAATTCAAATCTTGAATCTTCAAAAAACTTAAATGAATCTTCAGAAAATTTTAATTCTTCACAAAATCCGCAAAATCAAAATAATTTAAGCGAAGAACAAAATCTTGACATTTTAGCTGGAACTTGGTCGGGCGAAGATTCAATCGAAAAAATAATTATTACAAGAAGTGGCAGAGGATTTGTAATCTTTAAAAATGGAGCGAGCATGAATGTTTCTGTTGAAATAAATGGAAATTCAGTAAAAATAAAACAAGCCGTTCGCTCAAATGCATCATTTTTTACGGAAATTCCACGAACTTTAGCATTGCAAAACGCAACTAACGCTCCTGCAATAGAATGGAATTTGTCGCTAAGTTCACAAAACACTTTAGAAGGCGAAAAACAAACGCTTATTGAAGATCAAGAAAATCCTGGAAAAGTTAAAATCGGCAAAATAAATGTAAAATGGACAAAAAAGTTCTAATAAGTTAGTTTCAAAAGTAATTAATGTGTCATTATCGGACTTGATCCGATATCTTAAATTTTTACAATTTCAAGAATTTTCGATTTTTACGGAACCTTGTCTTAAAATTTTTACAAAAGATTTTCCAAGTTCATCTTGCTCAAGGCGAATTATTGTTGAAGGCAAAGTATTTTTTTTATCTCCATCATCAACAATCAGCGAAACTTCGCTAGAAAATTCATCTTTAATTTTTGAAATTTCATTTAAAACTTCTTTTCCGCTTCGATTTACGCTCGTGCTATACAAAGGGCTTTTACATTCTTCTATAATATTTCTAAGCCATTCATCTCCGGGACAACGAAACGCAACTGTAGAAAAATTTTGTGCTAAAGGAGAGTTTTGTTTTATATTTACAATTATCGTAAGCGGACCAGGCCATTTTTCTAAAATTTCTTGCGGGATTTTATCGTCTGTGTAAAGTTTTAAATCTGAAGGTTTTGCAATAAGTTGAATTAAGGCTTTGTTTTCTGCCCTACCTTTTATTTTTCTTATTAAGTCGTCAGTTTTGTATGAAATTTGATTTTTTAAGTCAACAATTCCGCTAAAACCATAAACTGTGTCAGTTGGTAAAATACAAATTTTTCCTTGTTTTAATAATTCAGCAGCAATTTTTTCAGAATCTTTATCATTTTTATTTTTTATAATCGGATTTTTAAAATCATTGCATATCATAAACCGCAGTTCCTTTTACAAAATGAACATATTTTTTCTTTTTAGGCAAATTAATATATCCTTTTGAAAAGTCATAAATCAAGAGCAAAACATAAACTAGCAAAAAAATTATAAATCCTGAAATTTTACAATATTTTTCTTCAACAAAATCAACATCTTTGTGTCTTAAAACAGAACCTGTATCGTAAAGAGATTTTTCTCGAACATTTAATCCGCTAATTTTTACTAATTTTTCATTTTCACCCACAAATCCTAACTTTTTTGCATAAGCGGAAATTACATCAGCATCTTTTTCCAAAGCGATTTTTTCTAAATTTAATTCGTCATTTATTTTTTCTAAAGAAACTGTGTGAGAACTTAAAATTCGTTTTTGTTCATTCAGTTGATTATATGCACTTATTCCGTCAGGACCAAAAAAACAATCCATTGCAACATAAAACAAAGTGCCCGCAAACAAAGCAAGCAGTAATCTAAATCTTTTCATTATGCTTTAATCTTCGGAATAAATAAAAACTTTATTAAGAGAAACTCTAAAACTAAAATTAAAATTGTGGAAAAATTGGACATAATATAGTAAAATTAACATCAAGTTGTATTTTGATTGTGCCGAAATTTTAACAAGGAAAGTTCTAAAAAATCATCTTAAAATGTGCTTTTGCGATTTTAGATTTTTAAAACTAACTTAAAAAATGCGACGTTTTAATTTTTGTGATTTCAAGATTTAAAACTCAAGCGACATCTTAAAAAATATACAAAGTTCTTTTTTTAGATGCAAAAAATAATTTTTAAATTAATAGGGGATTTTATATGAGTGATACTTCAGAAAACAAATTAGATCATGAACTTGATGAATATGGAGTATGGGTTAAAGCCAATCAAAATGATTCTGTGCAAGATTCACAAAATATTTCAGATGATGATTTTAACATCCCTAATTTAGATACGATTTCAGAACCAGAAACTAATAATTTTGAAAATAAAACTGACGAAAGCATTTTGCAAACTGGCGACTTTGAAGATATAAAACCAAATGACGATTTTTCTACTGATGATTTTTCTGCAAGCGAGAATTTTGAAACTCCAGAAGTTCCAGAAGACTTTGACATAAAATCTCCCGAATTAGATGAAAATTTTAATTTTGACACTTTGGAAACTCCAGAAAATCCAAATACAACAAATAATATAATAGAAGACTTTAACTCAAATGAAAATCTTCAAGAAGAATCTTCTGAAACTTCGAGCGAAAATCTTAAAACTCAAGAAAATCTCGAAACACCAGAAAATTTTAATACAAATCAAGGCGAAACTGAAATTTCTCTTGACGAATTTATGAACGAAGATTTTTCAGAGCCTAATCCAGAATCAAATTCTCAAACTGAAAATAATGAAACTTCGGTTCAAAACGCTCAAACTTTAAACGACGATTTTGAAATTTCAAATCCAATAGATGATTTAAAAAAAGACAACAGCGAAAATTTTTCAAATTCAAATGATGAAAATTTTGAAGTTCCAGTTTTTTCAGAAGTAGATTCGGTTTCTTCGCAAGAACTTGAAAAACAAAATCCAAGTCAAAACCAAGAAGACCAAGAAATGCCTTTTGTTAAAACAGACGATTCTGCTAAAGATTTGCCTAGTGCAGAAGATTTTTCTGATTTAGCAGATTTTACTGACATTACAGATTTTTCAAGCGAAGCTTCCGCAAACTCAAGCGAAACTTTACAAAATGAAGTGCCAGAAAATAAAGATTTTGAAACTTCAGCGGAACAATCTCAAACTTCAAGCGAAAACGCTGAAAGTTTAACTGAAAATCCTGAAACTTCAAGTGAAAACGCTGAAAGTTTAACTGAAAATCCTGAAACTTCAAGTGAAAACACAGAAAGTTTAACTGAAAATCCTGAAACTTCAAGTGAAAACGCTGAAACTTCGGACGAAAATCAAAATGCAAATCAAGACGAAACAGAAATTTCTCTTGACGACTTTATGGACGGCGACTTTACAGAGCTAAAGCCTGAAAATTTTGAAGAAAACACAAGTTCTCAAAACTCAAAGTCAGAAGATTTACTAACTGCCGATTCTCCAAATTTAGAAAACACAGAAAGTTCTAGCGAAACTTCACAAACTTCGAGCGAAAATTCTTTGCCTAACACAGAAGATTTTTCTGATTTAGCAGATTTTACTGACATTACAGATTTTTCAAGCGAAGCTTCCGCAAACTCAAGCGAAACTTTACAAAATGAAGTGCCAGAAAATAAAGATTTTGAAACTTCAGCGGAGCAATCTCAAACTTCAAGCGAAAACGCTGAAACTTCAAGCGAAAACACAGAAAGTTTTACTGAAAATCCTAAAACTTCGAGTGAAAATCCTGAAACTTCAAGCGAAACGTTAGAAAATCCAACTGGAAATTCTGAAACTTCGGACGAAAATCAAAATGCAAATCAAGACGAAACAGAAATTTCTCTTGACGAGTTTATGGACGGCGACTTTACAGATCCAAATCCGCAAGATAATTCACAAGATGCTAGCAATTCTGAAAGTTCCACAAAAAATGCAGAAAGTTCTGGCGAGCAAGAAATTTCACTTTCTGATTTTGGAATGGACAACGAAATTTCAGTTGACGAGTTTATGGGAAGCGATTTTTCTTCAGCACAAAAAGAAGACGAAGATACGCAACTAAACGAAGAACCAATGGACATAAATCTTGACTTTGAAGATATGCCTTATGAGCAAGTTGATGACGACAATCAATCAGATATTACAGAAAATATTTTTGATGAAACTCCAACAAAATCAAATGGCGAAACTGTAGATTTGGATAATTTTGATTCTGTTTTTGACAATATTCCAGATGAAAGTTCTTCAAATCAGAAAAATGAAAATCTTGAAAAATCCGAAGAAGATGAACTTAAAATTAACGATCTTGAAAGTAGTTCAGAAGACATTGATATTTCGGAATTTGGAATTGAAAATGATGATTTAAGTCCGCAAGTTCCGAATGAACAAAAAAATGCAAAAAATGAAAACACAGATTTTGACATTGAAGTTTCTGCTGATGAAACACAAATTGAAAGCACGCCAATAACTGAAGAAGCTGAAAATGATAAAGACGATGTTTCGCTTGAAATCACAAATGATGAAAACAAAACTGAAGAAAATGAAAATCCTCAGCAAATTTTTGACAGCACAAATGCAGTTGATGATTTTGATTTAGATTCGATTTTAAGTAATGTTCAAGATGAATCTGGAAAAACAGAAAGTCTTATTGATAAAACAGAGAATTCTCCGTTGCAAAATGATTCTTCGATTGCAGATGATTTAAGCGTTGAGGAAGAAGAGCCAGAGTTTATAGAAACTTCTACAGCTCAAGAAGAAGAACCACAGTTTACAGAAAGTTCTTCTAGTGAATCAGGAAATCTTGTAGCAAAACAAGAAAGTCTTGCGAAAACAGAAGAAGTTCAGTTAGAAAGCGACGCTGACGCTCAAGTTAAAAATGAATCTCAAGCAGAAGATTTGAGCATTGCAAGTGCAAGTTTAGCTGCTGTAGGCTTAGCAAGTGCAGGAATTGCAAGTTTGGCAGCGTCTAAAATCTTAGAAAAAGAAGCAGAAGATGAGCCAATTTTACAAAAAACTAATAATTTAGACGCTGTAACAGAAGAGCAAAACTTAACTGAAAATCACGACGCTGAAAATCAAGAAGAAAACTTAACAGAAACAGTTGTCGCTGATGATAAAAATCCGCCAATTCAAGATGAAGAGCCTCAGTTGACAAGCGACGATAACGCTCAAGAAGAAAAATCAGAACTTACGGACAATCTTTCAGTTCAAGATGAAAATTTATCAGCCGAAGTTTCTGCCACAACAGAAAATCCGCCAGTTAAAGAAGAAGAACAAAAGTTTACAAGCGACGATAACGTTCAAGAAGGAGAAACTCAGTTGTCAGAAAATATTAACAATCAAAATATTGACGATCAAACGGAAGAAATTACAGAACTTGAAGAAGCAAGCGAATCTGATGAAAAAGGTCAAGAATCAACATTTTTGCAAGATATTCTCTCGCAAAACATTTCATCAGAAAATTCGCAAAATGAACCTTTGAGTGGCGTAAGTTTAACGCTAGATGATTTGGAAAAACTAAAAGATTCGCCGGTTGTAAAACCAACTGAAAAAGATTTTTATCACGCTGGCGATTCAAACGATTTAGGATTTGATCACGTAGACGAGCCAGATTTTGAGGAAGTTCAGAAACCAGTTTACAAAGAAGATGAAGAAATTATAAATCCAAATGATTATACGCAATTTGAATTTGATAATGATGATTCTAATAAGGAAGAAAAAATGACGATTGAAAATTCTCAAGAAACAATTTCTAAAGAACAAAATGTTCCAAACGAAAATTCAATTCTTATGCAAATTTCAAGTGAACTTTCAAATTTAAGAAGCGAAATTTCAAATCTAAAAAATGAATTTGAAAATCTAAAGAAAAATGGAATAAAAGAAAGCGAAGAAATTCAACTTCCACAAAAAGATTCAAACGAAAATCAAGGATTTTTCAGCGACACTGATGAAGACGACACAATTGCGTTAAGTAGCGACGAATTAAACAATATTTTAAACAACGCAGAATTTACTTCCGAAGAATCTTCAGAAAATCAAGAAATTGAAGAAGATGAAATGCTTGAAGAAAAAAATGAAACTCTTGAAAATCCTCAAAATGAAAGTTCAAGCGAAGATGAAATTAAAAATCCTAGTGAAGAAAAGCTTTCAGTTGATTTTGAAAATGAACATCTTGAAGAACCAATTTTTGATGAAAATAAAATCGATTTAACAAACACAGAATTTGACAGCAATCAAGATCAAGAAAATCAAGATTCTACTTTGCCAGAAGAAATTTCCGTTCCAAAAGTTGATGACATTTTAGTTGAATCTTCTGATAAGAATTTTGTTGAAGAAACAAATGATGAGCCTCAAGTTCAAGAAACTCAAGAAACACAAAATAATCAAAATGATTCGATTCTCGAAGAAAAAGATGTTCCTGACACAACTCTTGAATCACTTTCAAAACCAATCGATATTTTTAGTGAAACTAACGACGAAACAAAATCTGAAGATGAAGATGAAACTTTAGAAGAAGGAATTAGCGAAAATCCTGTAGAAAATGTTTTCACAAATAATTGGCAAAATTCCGCTGATAATATTGATAATTCAGAAAATGAAATTCAGGAAGATGAACAAACAAAACTTGATTCTCAAAATCTTCAGTCAGAAAATCAAAATCAAAATGTGACAAACAATAAATCAGAAATTCCTGCGGATATGAAACAAGAAATAAAATCTGTTTTAAGTTACATGGATCAACTTCTTGAAAGTTTGCCAGAAGATAAAATTCAAGAATTTGCAAAATCAGAACAATTTGAAACTTACAAAAAATTATTCAGTGAACTTGGTTTAGCATAAAATTATTTGCTTGCTTAAAAGATTTTTGAACTTTTGAGCGAGCGATTTTTTTTGAAGATTTTAAAATTATGAACATTGTTTTTAAAACTGCAATGAATGGCGAAGAAACTTGCATTGCAGAAAATTTTCATATTCATTCATCATATAATCCAAGTCGAGAAGCACAAAATTTTGTAAAACAATTAAATGTAAATTTTAATCCAAAATATATTCTTATTACAGAACCAGGATTGTCTTATTGTAGCAAGTTTTTAAAAGAGCGATTTCCAAAAAGCATTTTAACTTGCATAAGATTTTCAAATTCCTTTGACAAAACTAACGACAAATGGCAAAAAATTTTTTATGTCCATAAAAATAATCAAAATGTAAATTCTGATTTTAACGAAAATTTAAGTGAAGAAATTTTTTCTTTTTTTGGAGATGAAGGACTTGCTACGTGTTTTTTTATTTCTTGGAATCCATCTCAAAATCCTTTTAAAGAAGAATATGATTTTGCTTGGGCTCAAATAAAAAAAGCAATTTTAAAAAGCAGAAAAGTTTTATTAACACGAAATTTCTTTGCAAAAAGATGGATAAAAAATTCCATTCGCCTAGTTCAAAATGCAAAAAATAATTTCACTGTAAAAAAAGGAAATTTTCCAATTTTAATTTGTGCTTCAGGTCCAAGTTTAAAATCGTCAATTCCTTTTATAATCAAAAATAGAAAAAAATTTTTTCTGATTGCAGTTTCATCAGCATTAAAACCTTTAGTTTACAATAAAATAATTCCTGATTTTTGTATTTCAACCGACGGCGGATTTTGGGCAAAAAAACATATTTCTTTTGCGACAAAAAATTTAAGAATTCCTTTAGCGATTTCAAGTGAAGGAAGTTGTTATGCAAATGTTCTTGAAACTTCAGATTTTATTCCATTAAGTTATTACGACGGAATCGCTGACGAAATTTTAAAAATTTGCAATTTCAATTCACTAAAAATTCAAAGAAACGGAACTGTAAGTGGAACTGCTGCCCTGCTCGCTTTGGATTTAACAAAAGCTCCAATATTTTTTTGTGGGCTTGATCTTTGCACAAACAAATCTTATCAGCACACGCAACCAAATGAATTAGAAATAGAAGATTCTCGCTTTGACAATAAATTTTCAACCTTAGAAACAAGAATTTTTAATCAATCAATACAAACTTCATCTTTGCAAATTTACAAAGATTGGTTTTCGGCAAATAATTTTAGAGAAAATTTATATAGATTAAGCGACAATTATAAATTTTCAAATAAACTTGGAAAAATAAAAGATATAAATTGGGAAAATTTTGAAACTTTAGTTGAACCATACAATCAAAAAAAATGCGATATTGAAATTCAAGAAATTTTTTATAAAAAAGAAAATTATGAACTTAAAATCAAAAATCTTATAACTTCAAATATAAACAATTTTTCTTGGCAAAAAGAATTTGTTCCGTCACAAGCGATAATTTATGAAAGAAGCAAAGGAACTCAAAAAGAAAATGAAGCAAAACTTGATTTAGAAAATTCATTAAAAGATTTTTTGGAAAGTTTAAATAAACTTTTTTTAGGACAAAAATAAGAAATGATTTACGGCGAAAAAATTCTTTCAAAAAATGGATATGAAATTCCTCTTTTTAAAAATGGACATCCAATGTTTTCAAAATATAATTA
>CAZLXK010000070.1:0-10837 GCA_964563305.1 uncultured Treponema sp. | reverse complement strand
GAAGAACACATAAAACTGCAATAATTGGCGGTTCATAAAGAGCGACAAGGATGTCGCGTCTGACTGCCGAAGTTAAAGATGCTTTAATATTTTGCTATGCAAAATATTAAAGTTAACTTTTTGTACGGAAGCAAAAATTTAAATATGCTCCAAAAAATCAAAAAAATAAAAAATTGAACTTTTCTATTGAAAATCAAACTTGCAAAAACTACAATCTTAAAACTATGCTTGAAGATGAATTAAAAGACAAATTAAATCCTGAACAATATAGAGCAGTTACAACTCTTGAAGGTGCAATTTTAATTATTGCGGGCGCTGGAAGTGGAAAAACTCGCGTTATTACTTACCGAATTGCAAATATGCTAGAAAAAGGAATTCCGCAAAGTCAAATTTTAGCTTTAACTTTTACAAACAAAGCCGCTAAAGAAATGGAAGACAGAATTAAATCGCTTACCGAAAAAAAACTTAAAAATCTTACGGTTAGCACTTTTCACGCTTTTGGCGTTAAGATTTTGCGTCAAGATATTGAAAAACTTGGCTTTAGGACAAATTTTAGCATTTACGACGAAACTGACAAAAAATCACTTATTAAAGAAACTGGCACGGAACTTAAATATTCAAACTCTTCGCTTGATTTATACGCGATTAGTCAACTTTTTAGCGACATTAAAACTGGCAGAAAATCTTGGTCTAGTCAAAACGAAATGTACAAAGAACTTTACGAAGGTTATCAAAGTGGGCTTAAACTTTACAATTCTGTTGATTTTGATGATTTGATTACGCTTCCAATTAAACTTTTTCGAGAAAATCCTGATGTTTTGGCAAAATACAAAGATCGCTACAAATACATTATGGTTGATGAATTTCAAGACACAAGTCACGAGCAATATGAACTTATGAAACTTTTGGCAAACAAAAATGTGGCGATTGTTGGTGATGATGATCAGAGCATTTACAGTTGGCGTGGTGCAGATTTTAAAAATATTGAAAATTTTGAAAAAGATTTTCCTGATGTTAAAGAAATTCGACTTGAACAAAATTATCGTTCTACGGGAACAATTCTTGCTGCAGCAAATGGCGTTATAAAAAATAATACAAATCGTAAGGACAAGGAACTTTGGAGCGGAAACGGAAACGGCAAACCAATCGAAATTTATATGCCAGAAAATGAAGCAGCCGAAGCGGATTTTATTGCTGAGCGAATTTTACGCATTTGTGTTGAAGAAAAGCGAAAATATGATGATTTTGGTGTTTTGATGCGAGCAAATACTCAAAGTCGTGCAATAGAAGAAGCTCTTTTGGAAAACAATATTCCTTACACTATGAGTGGCGGAACTAGTTTTTTTGAACGCAAGGAAATTAAAGACATTATAAGTTATTTGCGTGTAATTTCTAATCACGACGACGACATAAATCTTTTGCGAATTATAAATACGCCTCGTCGCGGAATTGGTCGCTCAACTATTCAAACTATTAGCGATGTTGCTAAACGCATGGATTATTCTTTGTGGGACGCGATGAAAGGAATTCTTGAATGTGATGAAAAAGAATGTCCGGTTAGCGAAAGTACGCTCGAAGATATTGGGAATTTTGTAAATTTGATTGAAAATTATAAATCGATGCTTAGCGGAAAAGGTCTTAGCAAAAAAGTTCAAACTATGGTGGAAGATATAAATTATTTTGATTATCTTATCGCCGACAATCCTAAAAGTGAAAAAGCGGCTCGTTTTAAGATGATGAATATTGAAAGTCTTATAAAAAGTATGGAGCAATGGGAAAATAATCCGCAATATGACGACACAAGTCTTTACGCTTATTTAAATAGAATTACTTTGCTTTCTCGTGATTTAAATGATGATGAGGCTAACAAAGGCAAGGTTAATTTGATGACTGTTCATGCAAGTAAAGGTTTGGAATTTCCGGTAGTTTTTATTGCTGGTGCCGAAGAAGGACTTATGCCACACGCACGAGCAGTTGAAGAAGGCGGAGATAATGCTATTGAAGAAGAGCGACGTCTTTTTTATGTTGCAGTTACAAGAGCACAGCAGCGACTTTTTATATCAGCGTGCAAAACTCGGCGTAAAATGAATAATTCTGTTGAATGTGAACCAAGCCGATTTTTAGATGAAATTCCATCTCATTTAGTTGAATATGCTCAAGAATCAAAAGAACTTAACGCACAAGATGCTCACGAACTTCTACAAAATATGCTTAAAAACTTTGCAAAACCGCGTGTTCCTAAACTTTAGTTTTAGCGACAAACCGCTAGTTCTTGAAAGCAACTGCCAGTTCTCTAAGTAAACCGCAAGTTCTCTAAAGAAACGGCTTGTGCACTACGTTTGTGCAGATTTTTTTTTAGGAAGAACCTCGCTTCCGTGCATTTTATCATTTATTCATAAACTAACATTTTCCAAAACAAACTGTAAGTTTTCAAAATCAAATTTTTATGTTAAAATCATAATCAGAAAACAAAAAACTTTTGCTAAAAAAACGTCGCAACTTAAAATAAAAAAATAAAAACTTGGAGGAAAATTTTGATTAAATCAAAGAAAATATTTTTCGCCCACATTTTAACACTTTTTACACTTTTTGCGTTTACAATAATTTCTTGCGAAACAACAAAATCCACACAAACAATTCAACCAGATTATCCAACTCCTCCACTTTTAACAGAACTTCCAATAATTTCTTATGTTGATCCCGGAATTAAATACGAATTTGAAGGAATGTTGCTTCACAATTTTTTAGTAATGTTTGACGAAACTGCAAGTGGCAAATATTCCACAAGACTTCTTGACGAAGGTTCAACTGCACAAGTAAAAATCCGTTTTCCAGCCGGAACTTATGAATGTTTAGTCAGCGAAAAAGCCTACGACACAGAACACAGTGCATTTTATGTTTATCTTGATGAAATTCCTTACAGAATGTATCCAAGCACGCCGCCACTTGGCTCTTGGGAATTAACAACAAGAACGCCAATTTATTTTACTTTGGAAGAAGAACGAACGATTTTAGTTACAATTCAAGCAAATTCACCAAAAAGAACTGGCGGAACTGGAATGAATTTAGATTACATTCAATTTGTAAGACGCTAATTTAAGTTTTTTTTTAACCGATAATTATTTTGATGATATTATCACAAAAAAAATCAAAGTTAAAAAAAGCAATTTTAATTTTCTCGCAAGTATTTTTTTTAAGCCAAAATTTATTTTCGCAAACAAATCAAAGTGAATCTTCCGCTTATAATTTTGTTCCGCCTTTACTTTCAGGAATTTGGCAAAACGAAAGTCGATACGTAATTCTAGACACTGCTTATGTTTCAAAATTAAGTCTTGACGGAGAAAATTTTATAGACGCAAAAATTCCGCAGATTGTTTTAAGAACTTTTTACAGATATTACAACGACCGAGCCGCAGAAAGTCATTTGTACACGCAAGAAAACAAGCGAGATGTAAATGCTTCCACGCAAAAAAGTTCCGCTGAAGAAATTCAAATAAGTTTTACGCCACTTACAGACGCAGTTTATCCAGAAACTTATAATTTGCCAGTTCAAAAAGGAAATCAAACAATTTACGCAGAAAATCTTCCAAGTGGTGCTTGGACGCTGCAAATAAAATATCCAAAAGACAAAACAATTTATCAAGTGCCAGTTTGCGTAATTGGCGACAAAATGTATTTAGATTTTGCAATTAAATTTGACGATTCTGATTTCGATTTTGAAAATCAGCAAGTTTTTACACAAAATCAGCAAAATAATTTAGAAAATCAAGAAAATCAACAAGCTTCAAGTCAAAATATAAACGGATTTTGGCAAGATTGTGGAATTGCAAACGGAATTTTAATTTGCCCGCCCACAAACAAAACTGAACTTTTGTCGTATTATGTTGACGCAGACAAAATTTATAAAATTCGATATTGGCAAACTGACATGGAATATGATTCTAATGCAAAAGCGTCTTTTTCTGATGATGAAACAAACAAAACTTTTTACGTTCCAAAGCATATAAAATTTTCTGACAAAACTTTTACTTGCACAGTTGGTCGGAGAACAAAAATCCGTAATGTTGAAAAAACTGCTTCTTTTGAAAAACCTTACGTTTTAAACTCAATTTTAATTCAAACGCCTTATTTTGACCAAGAAAATCAGCAAGAAATAACTTTAACAACTAAAACTTCAACAATTTTAGCTTTTGGAAAAGAATATTTAACTTTAACTGATGGAACAAGAACGATTGAAGAAATTATTGAAAATCAAAACTCACAAAAAAAGCCTTTGCCTGCTCCACTTTTTCAGCCAAAAGGAATTCTTGAATTTGATTGGAGCATTATTGAAAGACCTCCAAGCGATTATAATCGCAGAAATTTGGATTTAGGAAAATAAATTTTACATTTCTTTTACAAAATCCTGAATTGAATAACGCACAATTTTTCTCTCTTCAAAAGATTTTTTTATTAAATCATCAACTTCAAGATCAGCGTAAATTTTCTTTGCTTCTTCAAGATTTGCTCTTAAAATTGGATGTCGCGGACTAAACAAAACGCAACAATCTTCGTAAGGCAAAATTGATGTTTCAAAAGTTCCGATTTTTCGTGCAATTTCAACAATTTCTTCTTTGTCCATTCCAATCAGCGGGCGCAAAAGCGGAAGTTCTGCAAAACTTTCTGTAACTGAAAGATTTTCTATGGTTTGACTTGCAACTTGACCTAAACTTTCGCCTGTAATTAAACAATTTGCATTTATTCTTTGAGCGAGCATATTTGCACATTTCATCATGCAAACTCGAAGCATAAGAGTTGTGTAATTTTCTGGAGAGCGAGCTTTAATTTTCATTTGAACATCTGTAAAAGAAACAATATTTAAATGCGTATCAATTCCGTACTGAGAAATTATTTTTGCTAAATCTTCAACTTTTTTTTGAGCTTCGTCTGAAGTGTAAGGATAAGAATGAAAATAAATACATTCAACTTTCATTCCACGAAGCATCATTTTGTAGCCGGCAACTGGAGAATCAATTCCGCCACTTAAAAGCAAAAGTCCTTTGCCACTAACGCCAACCGGAAGTCCTCGCCCAGTTTTTTTTTGATTTGAATAAACAAAAACTTTATCGCGAACTTCTATGTTGATTGCTACATCTGGATTATGAACGTCAACCGACAAAATTCCTTTGTCAAAAAGCGGACCTGCAGTTTCCACAGAAATTTCATAAGAATTAAGAGGAAAATTTTTATCTTCGCGCCGAGCATTGATTTTAAAACTTTTAGCACCATTTTTTTTCGCTTCTAATCCTTCTTCAAAAACCGTCGCCTTTATTGCTTCAAGATTTTTTTCACAAAGTCTCACTTTTGCCCAAGCCGTAATTCCGCACAAATGATTAAGCGAATATTCAACTGCCGCACAAGATTCTTTTGTACAAAAAACATAAAGCCTTCCTGATTGAGTTGCAATTTTTGACTCTACAGAATCAAGTGCAATTTTTAAATTGTGAACAAGTTGATTTTCAAAAATTTTTATATTTGAACCTTTTAATTCTAATTCTCCAACTTTTCCAAGATAAACTTGTGAATATTTTTCAAAATCAATTTCTTTAAGTTTTAAAGCCATAATTTTCTCCAAAAAAATTTTAAGTATTGTGATTTCGAGTGCCTAATAACCGTATTTTGCTGATTTTTAATTTAAAATTTCAAACATAATCCCATAGAAAAATAATTGTTTATAACATCTTCCAATCTTGAAGCCCAAAGATTTGAAAAAAGCGAAACAACTTCGCTTGAAGAATATTGTTCTGTATTATCAGCAATCGTGTAATAAACATTTCCTTCAGAATCTTGATTTTCTTTTACTAAACCGCCCGGATAAATATTAGAATCAATTCCGTAGTTATGAATGTACTCAAAAGTGTAAGAAAATTTTAGCGAAATATTAAAAATATTTTTTACTTTTCCAAAACTATATTGCCCTGAAAATCCACTTTGAATTAAATACATAATATGTCGCTGTTTTAAGAAATTCAAATAAGAAACCGCAGAGCTTACAGTTTGACCAGTTTGCGAATTTGAAGATGCAATTCTTGTTGTTGTGTTGATTGTTCCGTCGGTTGCATAAACGTCAGAATCCGAAAGTAAATAAGTTAAAGCTTCATCTTCTGAATAAGTTTCAGCAATATTTGCGTGCCTCATAAAAGTTGATTTTAAGCGAAGATTTAAAGCTGGAATTGGAGCAAAATCCAAAATAAAATTTATTGCATCAGAATTTGGTTCGTAAGAAGTTCCAATGTTGATTCCAGAATTTGTGTAATTTTGATAATTGATTGTTGACGAAGAAATGCTACCATCATCTTCAAATTGATAATGCGAATATGTAAAAGGCAAAACAAGCGTGTAATTTAAGTCGACTCTTGTGCAAAAAGAATTTTCTGGCGTATAAATAAGCCCGAGTTTTGTCGCAAAAGAATTTAATGTAGTAAATTTGAACTTTAATAAATTATCAAGATCTAAATTGTCAACAAATAAATCCGTAGAAAACATAATTCCGTTCATCGGTTCAAATTTTAAGGCAAGTCCCATTTGTAAATTATCGTTTGAGCCACTTAAACTTTGGGCAGCCACAAAAGGAACTGGAAGAATAAAAGACGGATCAAATCTGTTTCCAAAAACAATTGTTTCGTAATAAGAAAAACTAAATTTTGGGCTAAATTTATATTCGATTTGATGAAATGATAAAAATTTATTTGGACTTAAATAACTTGAATCATAATTTCTAGTTGCACCAATCGCAGAAAGTTGCTGAGCATAAGAAAATTTTGAATTAAAATAAGTAAAACTTAAATTTGCACTGTGATAACTTGTGTCGTTTAGAGCCAAACCTTCATTCAAAAAAAGTCCGTAGCCAGTTCGGTAAATTCCCGCTTGCAAATAAAGATTTGGAAGTCCAATCGAAACAACATTATTCAAATCTAAATAAGTGTAAAATTTCCAAAGCGTCGCATAATCTTGAATTGCGTCGTGCGTAGAATTTGAATATTCAGGAAGATATTTTAATTCGTCAGTGTTTGTTCTTGAAGCAAGTCCGATTTTATATCCTAAATTCACAAAATTATTAAAAAAATTCAAATTTCCAGTTAGTGAAGGAAAAATTTCGTATAAAATGTCTTGATTTAAATCTTGATTGTCACTTTCATCAAGTTTAAAAAGAACATCACTTTCAAGATTTACGTACCATTTTTTATGTGTAATTTCTTCCCAATAATATTTTGCAATTTCAATATCTCGTTTGTCGCCATTTTTCATAACTTGGCTAATAATTTGCTCGATTGCCGAAAGTGGATAAGGTCTAAGCGGCGGAACATTGTCAATAATTTTTCTCATTTGCCAACTTTCAACATTTGTATAAAAAGCGTCGCTTGGATTTACTGTGATTTGTGCAAAACTCAAGGAAACAAAACAAAATAAAATTAAGGAAATTAAAATTTTCTTTTTCATATTTATATAACTTTAGTTAATTCTTGTTGAAGGTGCAAGTATTTATTATAATTGATTCTTGGGAGATTTTATGACGAGCGAAGAAAAACAAGTAATTTTTAATTTAGTAAAAACTGCATCTTCTTGGAATTACGGTTATACTTCGCCAGATTTTGATGAAAGCTCTTTTCCTAAATTTGAAGATGATTTTGTAGAAATTGTAAACACGCAAAAATTTTCTAAAGAAAAATCGCAAATTCTTGCAAAAAGCGAAACTTTCTCGCAAAATCCGCAAGTTTTTGAAAATAAGTCGCAAACTTCTGAAGAAAACCCGCAAACTTTTGAAAATAAAGCACAACTTAACGAGCAAAAGTCGCAAATTTCTTCAGAAAATCTGCAAAATCAAGAAAATCAGAATTTTAAACAAACAAATAATTCTTGGCAAAATCAATCACAAGAAAAACTTAAAGAAATTTTAAGTAAAGCAATGAAAAGTCAAGTTGAACAAAATGTTCCGCTTGAAAAAACTGAAAGTTCTTTTCAAAATCAGCAAAGTTCTGAAAATAAAGTGCAAATTTCCGCAGAAAATCAGCAAAATATTTCTGCAAAAAGCGAAACTTCTTCTCAAAATCAGCAAAATCAAAATCCTAAAAACGCACAAGATTTGCTAGAAATTCAAAATATCGCAAAAAAAATCAGCGAATGTCAAAATTGCATACTTTCTAAAACTCGAAAAAACACAGTTCCCGGCGAGGGAGTTCAAAATCCGCTTGTTATGGTGATTGGCGAAGGTCCGGGCGAAGAAGAAGATTTAAGCGGTCGCCCTTTTGTTGGAAAAGCTGGGCAGTTGCTTGACAAAATGCTTGCTGCAATAAGTTTGGACAGAAAATTAAATTGTTACATTGCAAATATTGTAAAATGTCGTCCGCCAAGAAACAGAACTCCAATGATTGACGAAGCTCAAGCTTGCAAAGGATTTTTGGTGGCACAAATTCACGTATTAAAACCAAAATATATTTTGGCGATGGGAAGAACTGCCGTTCAAAATTTGATGGAAACTTCCGACGGAATAAACGCTTTACGAGGAAAATGGTTTTCTTGCAATGGAATTCCGCTAATGGCAACTTATCATCCAAGTGCTTTGTTGCACGATGTTTCGCTAAAAGCTCCCGCTTGGCAAGATTTAAAATTTTTTAGAAAAAAGTTGATTGATGAATATCCAAAATACGAAGAAGAATTTAAGACATTCAAAGCGAGTTTTCTTAAAAATTAGGACAAAAAATTGGAAATTTTTATAAACGTTGTTTTAAATTTGCCATTAAATCAAACTTTTACATATCTTGAACCATTGGAAACTTCGGTTGACGCGACGGAATCTGCAAGTTTAAGCGACAAATCCGCGAGTTTAAGCGAAAATTCCGCGAGTTTAAGTGAGAATTCCGCAACTTTAAGCGAAAAATCCGCTGAGCAAAAATCATCAGAAAAAAATCAAAACGCCAAACTTAATGAAGAAAATATTTTTTACAGAAACTTTGGGCGAAGAGTTCAAGTTCCGTTTGGAAATAAAAAACTTGACGGATTTGTTGTGGGAAGTTTTTTGTCTCTTCCAAAAGAATGTGCGGTTCCGCGAGAAAAAATCCGCTACGCAAAAAAATTTATTGATGATGTGCCGCTTTTAACAAAAGAACTTTATTCTTTGGCGAAATTTATGAGTTCTTTTTACATAAGTTCGATTGGCGAATGTGTTTTTACAATGATTCCTTCTGGAAAGCGTGAAAGTTCTATTCCAAGTTTTTCATTTTTTGAAGATCCTGAAAATTTTAAGCAAAAAACTTTAAGTGATGAACAAAAAAATGCAGTTGACGAAATTCTAAATCCGCAAAATAAAAATTTATTTCATTATCTTTACGGAACAACTGGTTCTGGAAAAACTGAAGTTTTTTTAAGCATTGCACAAAAAATCCTTGAGCAAGGAAAAGGCGTTATTTATCTTGTTCCAGAAATTGGATTAACGCCACAAGTTGTTGAAGCAGTTATTAAAAGATTTGGGAACACAGTTGCGGTTTTACATTCGGGACTTACGCCAAGTCAGCGTCTTACTGAATGGAAGCGAATTTTGAATCAGGAAGCAAGAATTGTAATTGGTGCAAGAAGTGCGGTTTTTTCGCCAGTTCCAAATTTGGGTTTAATTATAATTGACGAAGAACACGATTCTTCTTACAAATCAGGTTCTTCACCAAGATATCACGCTCGCCAAATTGCAATGAAAAGATGTAGTCAAAATAAAATTCCTTTAGTAATGGGTTCAGCAACTCCAAGCGTAGAAGCTTGGCATTCAATGGAAATTGGGCAAATTACAAAACATTGCTTAACGCAAAGACTCGCCGGCGGTGCAGTTCCGCAAATTAGTGCAATCGATTTGTCAAAAGAACATTCTTCAACTTGCATTTCAAAAACTTTAGAAAACGAAATAAATCAAACTCTTAAAGAAAAAAGGCAAACTATTTTGTTTTTAAATCGAAGAGGATTTACACACTTTTTTAGATGCAATACTTGCGGATTTGAACTTAAATGCAAAAATTGTTCGGTTTCAATGACTTATCACAAAAATGAAAATAGATTGCGATGTCATTATTGCGGATATTCGGTTCAGCCACCACAGCAATGTCCTTCTTGCGGTTCTCTTGATGTTGGATATTCAGGATTTGGAACAGAATATATTGAAAGCGAAGTTAAAACTAAATTTCCTTCAGCAAAAGTTGTTAGAATCGACACTGATTCTATAAGTCACAAAGGCGAACTTCAAGAAAAACTTGATTCTTTTAAAAAAGGCGATTTTGATATTCTTTTAGGAACTCAAATGGTTGCGAAAGGTTTGAATTTTCCAAAATTAAAATTGGTTGGCGTAATTTTAGCGGACACAAGTTTGCATTTGCCAGATTTTAGAGCGAGTGAAAAAACTTTTTCTTTAATTACTCAAGTTGCGGGGCGAGCCGGAAGATTTTTTCCAGACGGAAAGGTTTTAGTTCAAACTTATTCTCCAAATCAAGAAGCAATTTATTTGGCAGTAAAAAATGACACGCAAAGTTTTTACGAAAAAGAACTTGAAAATAGAAAACTTTTAGATTTTCCGCCTTATTCAAGACTTTTAAGATTAGTTTTTCGCTCACAATTTGAACGTTCTGCAATTCTTGCGTGCGAATCTGGAGCAAAAATCTTAGCAAAAAAGATAAAGCCTTCTACAGAAATTTTAGGTCCAGCAGAATGTCCACTTGAAATGGTAAATGGTTCGTATCGACAGCAAATTATTTTGCGTTCCACAAATGTTAAAGATTTGATTCAAGCTGCAAAAAGTCTTGTTTGGGGATATAAAACGCCA
>CAZLXK010000069.1:0-10845 GCA_964563305.1 uncultured Treponema sp. | reverse complement strand
GGCGGCGATGGTTGAACTCACAACGAAGTTTCGAGTGGCGGTGTCGAAACCATCAAAGCGGAAGAATGGAGGCGATAAGCCGAAACCCTGAAAAGCGGGTTTAGTTTGGGGCGGACTGTTAGCACAGAAAATCTTCGCTGTGGCAAGAAAAATATGCTCCAAATCAAAAATCAAAAAAAACAAAAGGAGATTTTAGAAATGATAAAAAAATTACTTAGGAAACTAGCAATTTTTACGGCTTTAGTTTTGCTCTTTGCAAGTTCTAGTTTTGCTCAAAATAAAATTACGATTCAAAAAGATGCGAATGGTTGGCGAGTTTTTGACGGCGACTCTCCAATCGAAATTAAAGGCGTGGTTTGGGCGTTTACTCCAATTGGCGAATCTTACAATTATAATTTGTTTGCACATTCTGATTCTTATATTCGCAAAATGATTGACACTGATATGCCACTTCTTAAAAAGATGGGCGTTAATGTAATAAGATGTTTTACAACAATTCCGCCACGCTGGATTGAATACATTTACACTAAATATGGAATCTACACAGTTGTAAATGATTTACTTGGGCGATACGGGGTAAGTGTAAATGGAACCTGGTATGCAACAACTGATTATTCTGATTATTACACTCGAGAAACTTTAATCGAAAGTGCTCGACAAACTGCTTTAACTTACAAAGATACTAAAGGCGTTTTAATGTATATGTTTGGCAACGAATCAAATTACGGTTTGGTTTGGGCTTCGAGTGAAATTGAAAATCTTCCAGTTGGTGAGCAAAATGTGGTTAAGGCTGGATATCTTTACGACTTACTTGAAAAAGCGATGGCTGCGTGCAAAGAAATTGATCCAAATCGTCCAGTTGGAATTGTAAACGGCGACACTCAATATTTGGAACTGATTGCAAAACTTTGTCCAAGCCTTGATGTTTTGGGCGTTAACGCTTATCGCGGATATAAATTTTATGATTCTTTTTACGAAAGTATTGAAGACATTTTAGACAAGCCTGTTGTTTTTACAGAAAGTGGTGCTGACGCTTACAATGATATTCTAAAACAAGAAGATCAAGCGGCTCAAATGACATATTTAAAAAGTCAGTGGCAAGAAATTTATGAGCAATCTTACGGCAAGGGCAAATGTCAAAATATGATTGGCGGTTTTGTTTTTGAATGGATTGATGAATGGTGGAAGCGTTATCAAACAAAAAATCTTGATGTTCACGACGATGCTTCTTGGGCAAATTCTGGCTACGATTTAGATTATCGTGACGGCGTAAATAATATGAGCGAAGAATGGTTTGGTCTTTGCGCTCAAAGTACAATCAAAGAAGATGGAATAAATGTTCGTATTCCTCGAGCAGCGTATTATATGCTAAGCGACGTTTGGCAACTTTCACTTTATGATTCTTCCACTTCTCAAATCCAAGCGAAATTTCAAAACTTAAATGACGCATATTATCTTGCTAAGGGAAACGAAAAATCCATAAAGCAAACGCTCACTGAAAATCAAAAAATCAGAATCAGCAAAGCAAGTGCAACTGTTCAGACAACAACTCCAGTTTACGTAAACGGTTTGATTGAAGATTTTAAAAACGGAACTCGCAACTGGATGAACGATTTGCGCTACAAAAATTCTAACGGCGACATTAACGAAACTACAGCTGTGGCAGAAGGAGTTTTGGGCGTGGAAGTTAAACCTTTTGAAAACTTAAGTGGTGAACTTGTGCTTAAAGCTTGGACAGGCGAACCTTTTACGCGACTCGGCGATCATTGGGCAAGTTACTACAAGGACACAGGAAGTCTTTGGGGAAACAATCAATCTGGCGAAGATGAGTTGCAGTACATTGATGTTTATTCGGCACAAATTAATTTTAGCAATTCGTATTTTGACTTAAACGGATATTATCACGCTAAACACGCAGGTTTTGAAGGTAAGGGCGATCCTTTTAATATTTCTAAAGAAGCGTTCGACATTATTGGTTACGACACTTACGGTTCAAATGCTCCAATCGCACTTGAGTTTGTGGGAAAAGATATTTTGAGTGGTCTTGAAGTGATTGGCGGACCTGAAATTTGGGGAGCGGCAACTCCGCAAGTTCAAGCGAATTATTATAAATGGATTCCGAACGTTTGGATTTTAGACGGAATTGTTTTAAACGCAACTGGAGCAGCGGAATTTGGTTCATCAGAAAATATAAACATCGATCCTTTTAACGGCTACGGTTCGGGACTTAAAGCGTCAATTTACGGCGAAACATTTTTAATGCCTTGGTTCCAGTTAAAAGCCGGAGCTTTAACGTCAGGTTCAGAAAAAATTGGTGCTTATTACGTAAACAATAAAAAAGAAATCGCTCAAGTTAATTTTGCTGATACTCTGGCAGGGTATGCACAACTTGGCACAAATATGTTCAATCATTTCTACATTTATTCAAATGTGATTTATCGCGGAATTGTTGCTGACACAAATGCGGCTCAAGTTCGGGGCGGATTTTTTACAGCAGATTCTGGAAGTGGCAATCGTTTTGAAGTTCAACTTGGCACAGATTTTACTTACGGTGACATTTCATTCAAACCAGTTCTTCGAGCAAGAACTCCGCTTCAAAAACCAATGGGCAGATCTTTACTCGCAGGTTCACCTTTTGTTGTAGGACTTGGAAATCGTCAAGCAATAGAAGCCGAAGCAGTATTCACTTGGGACTCAGAAGGTGGCACTTGGTTTCACGAATGGAACAGCGACGATATTGAAGGCGCACCTTGGGCGTTTAGCGTAAGTGCTTTGTATCAACTTTTTGCTGGAAAAACTGACAATTTGGTTTACAAAAGCAATCAAAAAGCAACTTACACAAGAAACGACGGAACTTCTGTAACAGATTATGTTTGGTACGAAGGCGGATCTTTGGATTTACAAAATAATCTTTGGCAAGTTGGCGGTCGCGTAGTAACAAATCTTTTGCCAGATTTAAGAGCAATCGGAACATTTAACGTAGGAAGGCTCGGAGCTGCAACTGGTGCTTGGGAAAGTGCTGGCACTAAAGAATATTGCACATTTGTAAACGCAGGAATTGCGGCTCGCTATAAAAATTGGATTGGAAGTTTTGATTGCACAGTGAACGGTTGGGGACCAGAAACTTGGTGGCGAGATTTTAATATGACTTTCCCATTCCAATACACGCTTGATTTAGCTTACGCATTTAATGATTCACCTTCATTTTTGGACAAAACAAATCGCGTGGGAATTAAACTCGTGGGCAGACTTTTTGATGAAAATACTTCAGACGCTTATTATGCACTTCCAGTTGGAGCAAGTTTAGACGGTTCACATTATTTTGAACTTACAACTTATTTTAACATTGGACTTTGATTTAATTTGCGGATTTTTTAAGCGTCATGTTGAGCATTAGCAAAACATCTGTATATTAAAAAAATCCGCAGTTCAAACGGTAAACAGAAAAGTTTTATAGGAGATTTTATGAAAAAAATAAAAAATAAAACACTAAAGTCGTTGGTTGCTGAGCGAAGTCGAAGTATCAAAAGTAAAATACTTTTAACTTTAACCGCAAGCCTTTCTGTAATAAGTTTTTCAGCGTGTTGTTTTTTGCCAAGTGGAGAAGAAAAATTGGACTTAAGTAATTATAAACTTGTTTGGTCAGACGAATTTGCTGAAAGTTCTTTAGACACAGATTATTGGTCACGCGAAGTATGGAACGCTGGAAAAGTTAACAACGAAGTTCAGTCTTACACAGCGAGCGACACAAACTTAACACTTGGTGCCGAAACTTCTTCAAGCGAAAGTTCCTCAAGTAAACTTTCCACCGACGGTTCTACGTTAAAAATAAATGCAGTTTCTACAAACGGTCAAACTTGGACTTCAGCAAGAATCAACACAAGCGGCAAGGTCAGCATAAAATATGGCTACATTGAAGCACGACTAAAAATGCCAGTTGCTTACGACGCTTCAGGAAATGTTTGCGACAACACAGGAGTTTGGCCAGCATTTTGGATGATGCCAGAAAACGCAGTTGACTCAGACGGAAACGAAACAAGTGGCGGAGTTTATGGAGTTTGGCCACGTTCAGGCGAAATTGATATTTTAGAATATTCTCCTGGAACAACAGGTCAAAAAGTTTATTCAACTTTGCATCACGCAGCAAGCAAAACTGACGCAACCGACACTTATCCGTCTTTAGGAAGCAAGACTTTTGAAAATCCTTACGAATGGCACACTTACGGTTTGTTTTGGACAAGTGGCACAATCGAAGCGTTTTATGACGGCGTTTCACTCGGAAGTGTTTATGCAAATCCGGGAAACAACTGGGCAAATTGGCCTTACGATCAAAACTTTTACATAATTTTGAATTTGGCGATGGGCGGAAACTTAGGCGGAGCAATCAACAGCGAAATGCGAAAAGCAGTTTACGAAGTTGATTACGTAAGAGTTTATCAAAATGAAAATTGCTCAATAAAATTTGCCGATTAAAACTTTACGTTTAAAACTGGCGGTAAATAACCAAATAGCGACAAAAATCGACAAAAATTTGGAGGAAATAATAAATGATGAAAAAACTAACAAATATTTTTAAAAGCTTAGCTTTAGCGTTTTGTGCGTTAAGTGCATTCTCTTGTGCCGACGCAATAGTAGACGACGGCTCAAACGTGCGAAGTTATGTAAATTCTACTGGTGGAGGAAATAGTGGAAGTAACGGCGGAGTTGTTCCATTTAAAACTTATAATGATGTTTTCGATTTACAGATTTGGAGTGCAACTTTTACAGCAACAACTAATTCAGACTGTTTAACAATTACTGTAGGAAGTGTTGGCTGGTGGGGTGGAGCCTTTGTCGCAAGCGGTTCAGTTTCTCCAACAGATTCTAGTGTTGTAACTTATGATATGAGTTCTGTAAAAAAGATTTCTTTTGATGCAATGGCAAGTAAGGAAAATATATTTACTTTTAAAGGTGGATCTGATTCTAGTGCAACTGCTCACGATCCATTTGAATGTTCAGTTACAACAGAATGGCAAAATTTTGAATTTGATGTTTCTAATGGAACTAAAACTGATTATGCAATCGTTGTTTTAAGTGGTGATGGCGGTACTTGGTCAGCAAATGATACAATTAGCATAAAAAATATTGCTTATTATGATTCAACAGGAAACGAGATTGTGCCTACAGTGAATAAATAGTTTTTTAGTTTTCTGGGCGTTCCCCGTTTTATTGTTTTTTCAAACAACAAAACGGGTCGGCTGTTCCGCAGTTCGCTAACGCTCTAAGTCCTCGCCGTGCAAATTGCACGGCTGTGGTCTTTGGCAAAAGTTTGTTCAAACAAACTTTCGCCACTGCTCCATAGCCTAACGCACTTTTCTCAGCGAAACTTTTTTTGCTTATAAATCAAGATTTGTCAAGTCTAAAGTCAAAATAGAATTTGCGTAAGAAATAGAAGAAATTTGATCTAATTCAATTTCACTTAAAACTCTTAAAATTCCAGAAAAATCATCTTCATAATCATCAGAATTATCTAAAACAAACGAAAATAAAATTCCGCAATCTCCATCAGATTCTGTAAAAATAATTCCTCTTACATTTTGTGCTTTAATAAAAATATTTGCATTAAACTTTTCTTCTTCAGCAGAAATATTAAAAAGCACACAATTTGCATTTTTGTCAGTAATAAAATTTCTGCAAGCACTTTTTACCGAATTAAAATCAACTGCAAACGCCGAACAAACGCTTACAATCAAAAATCCGCAAATCAATAAAAATTTTTTCATCTTTTTCTCCTAAAAATTAGTCTAAAATTTAGAGCGTAAAATTTCAATCAACAAGCATTTCTTTTAAAATACGGTGGTTGAGTCAAGTCGAAACTCACAAAATCTTAAAATCTAGTTTAAAATTTCAATCAACAAGCATTTCTTTTATAACTTTTTTAACTTCAGAAATTTTACTTTGAGATATTTTTCCAAGATTTTTTACAAGTCGGATTTTATCTATAGTTCGAATTTGCTCAAGAACAATCCAAGCATCTTTTTCCTTAAAACGAACTTGAACTCTAGTTGGATAAGAATGTGATTTTGTAGTCATAGGAGCAATTATTATTGTGTCAATATTATTGTTCATTTAATTAGGAGAAATTATTAGGCAAGGACGAGTTTTTTTTATTTCATGCCCAATCGTTGGATCTAAATTTACAAGACAAACATTATATTGAGAAATCACTATTCCCATTCAAAATTCTCAGAATCAGAAAAATCTTCTAATTTATCTTCTTTATTTTGATGCATTGACGCAAAAGCTTTTTCCCAACCAACACGCGGTGCAGATTTTATAGGCGTAAGAATAATCTCATTTTCCGTAATTTCCATATTCATTTTATTTTTTACAGAAAATTTTTCTAAAATGACTTTTGGAAATCGAATTCCTCGAGAATTTCCAATCGGCAAAACAGAAACAATCATAGAACTTTTCTCCTTAAAAAAAATCTTTTATGATGTAATTATAATGTAATAATGCCTTGCTTGTAAATATAAATTTTGCAAATTCTAGTCTAAATTTTGGTTGACTTTTATGATTTTTTATGTAATAATTTTGTTGATTGGAGGAAAAAGTGGCTCTTAGCATTGAAAAACGAAGTGAAAATTCTTTTTCGGTTGGCTCATTTGATGCAAAAACTCATTTTTCGGAACTTTTGCGTAAAGTTGAGCAAGGTTCAGTTATTACGATTACGCGGAACGGACACGATATTGCAACAATAATTTCTCCTTCCTTACTTCAAAGTCAAAAAAAATCAAATGCAGTTCTTGCTTGGCAAACGCTTAGAAAAATTGCAAGTTATTCAAATCTTAAAAAGCAAACAAATCAAAATGCTTTATCAGTTCAAGAAATACAGGGTTTTATAAATGACGGGCGAAAGTAATTTTATTTTGGATTCTGATGGAAATAAAGAAACGTATTTTCCTGTTGTTGTAGTTGATACTTCGTTTTTTATGAGTGCAATTTTGTGTTCTTTTACAGATGATGAAGTAAAATCTGCTGCTGATTTTATAGAAGAACTTATTTCTAAGAATGGACAAATTGTTGTTCCGCAAATTTTTTGGTTTGAAGTTGGAAATGTGCTTTTAAATGCAGCAAAACCTAAAAAAAATGGAAGTCCCGCTAGAATTACTAAAAAGCAAGTTTTGCAAATTGAAAATTTAATAAATGAACTTCCAGTTTATACGGACTTGCAACCAAACATACAAACAAGAATGAGAATTCGAGAACTTGCTCAAGAATATGATTTGTCATATTACGACGCGTCTTATCTTGAACTTTCTCAAAGAAAGAATTTAGTTCTAAAAACTTTAGACAAGGATTTACAAAATGCTGCTAATCAAGCATAAAAAAAACACCACAAAATCCAAACCTTTAGCAAGTTCAAATTTCGTGGTGCTTTCGCTGAACTTTATTTTACAAAGTCGTCGCTTTAAAACTTAGAATTTGTATTCCAAACCAACTGCTCCGTAAAGTGAGCGTCTTGTGTAAGAAATTGAAGGAGTTTCGCCAGAAGCATAATTTTCTACAGAAAGTTCAACAGTTTTTGGGTCAAAGTCAGCAATAAAAAGTCCTTTCGCAACAATGCCTAAATTGTCGCCCAAATAAAATTTTACATTTGCTCCTCCAGCAAAGCCTGTTCTGTAAGTGTCGTTTGTGTAACTTGCCTTTGCTTGACTAAAAAGACTTGAAACATCGCCAGAAGCAAGATCAAAAGAAAAGTTCACGCCAGCACCCAAACCTACAGCGATTGGACCAAAAGTAAAGTTGTCCCAAAGCATAACTGGAATGTCTAAAATCCAAGTGTCGTAGTCGCTAACATTTCCTTCTGTAAGTCCGTTAATCGAAGTAGAACCTTTTGTAAGATTCGCTTCAACTTGAACGCCCAAACCATTTAAAACTGCAACGTTTCCATACAAACCAAAACCGTAATTCAAATTTGTATCAAGCGTTACATTTTTTACTTCGCTAGCAATTTCTGTAGTCGCCGTATTTGCCGCAATGTCAGTTCCCAAAAAGCCAGTTACGCCTACGCTCAAACCAAGTGCAAAAGACGAAGCAAGCAAACTTGTCATCATAACAGCTAAAGTAATAATTTTTTTCATATTTACCTCACTCTTAGGAAATTAAATTTCCCAAATTTCACATTTATTTTAACTCAAATTCGCAAAAAAATATATAATTTTGATTTTTTTTAGAATATTTTGGAGCAAATTCTCGAAGTAAAGGCTTTTCGCACTTTCGCTATCGCTTCATCTCTAGCAAAACCGTCCTTGCCCCTTTACGTAAGAGAGCAAATCTAAACTCAAAGCACAAGCACTTAAACAAACGCGCTCAATGAACAATGTCTAAGAGAGAAGAACAAAGTGTAAAACTGTGCTAAAATGAAACTATGAACGAAAACGAAAATAAATCACGTTATTCCAAAGAATCACGTCAACCCAATGTGTCATTGTCGACCTTGCAAAATATGTCATTGTCTCATCTTGACCCGACAATCTTTCAAAGAAACAGCTCGTCATTCCGAAAAAATTGAACCGTCATTGTCGGACGCGCAAAATATGTCATTGTCGGGCTTGACCCGACAATCTTTCAAAGAAGAACTTAGAACTTAGGAGCGAGAAATTAAAAATGAGCAAAGAAAATGAAGAAAGCAACGTCATTGCGAGGAGCGAAGCGACGAAGCAATCCACTGACAAAACTCGTCATTCCGATGAAGCAGAACCGTCATTGTCGGACGCGCAAAATGTGTCATTGCCGGGCTTGACCCGGCAATCTTTCTCTGACAAAAACCAAACTTGCCGTTATCTTCTCAAAAAATTCCCGTGCCTTGCGGACGGCGTGGACTGGAAAACGCTGGGGGAAGTGTGCGAAATGCAACGAGGCACTTCAATTACAAAAGCACAATCAAATCATGGTGATATTCCTGTAATTTCAGGCGGACGAGAACCTGCTTTTTATTGTGATAAATCAAATAGAAACGGAGAAACCATTACAGTCGCTGGAAGCGGAGCAAGTGCAGGTTATGTTCAATATTGGAATGAACCTATTTATGTAAATGATGCTTTTTCAATAAAAGGAAATGAAAAACTAGAAACCAAGTTTGTTTACTATTGTCTTACAAATATGCAGGAAGAAATATATAGAACAAAAAAAGGTGGCGGAGTTCCGCACGTTCATATTTCAAGCATAGAAAACTTTCTCATCCCACTTCCTCCTCTCCCCGTGCAGCAGGAAATTGTACGCATCTTGGACAAGTTCACGGAACTTGAAAAAGAACTTGAAAAAGAACTTGTCCTGCGCCGAAAGCAGTACGAGTATTACCGCGACAAGCTCATCAGCGAGGCGAAAGGCGCGGAATGGAAAACGCTGGGGGAAGTGGCGACAAGCATTTACAGAGGCTCAGGAATAAGACGCGACCAAGTTACAGAAAAAGGAATTCCTTGTGTCCGCTACGGCGAGATTTATACAACTTATCACACATTTTTTGACAAATGTGTTTCCCACACGGTTTTGGAAAATGTTCCTTCGCCAAAATATTTTGAACACGGAGATTTGCTGTTCGCAATTACTGGCGAAAATGTCGCTGATATTGCAAAAACAACTGCTTATGTCGGAAATGAAAAATGTCTTGCTGGCGGAGACATTGTTGTCTTGAAACACAATCAAAATCCAAAATATCTTTCTTACGCTTTGGCAACGGCAGACGCAGTTAAGCAAAAAGGCTTCGGAAAATCAAAGAACAAGGTTGTTCATTCAAGCGTTCCCGACATTGCAAAAATCAAGCTTCCCGTTCCTCCGCTTTCCGAGCAAACTCGCATCGTTCAAATCCTAGACAAGTTCGAATCTCTCACAAACAGTTTGACAAGCGGAATTCCCGCGGAAATAAAACTGCGCAAAAAGCAGTACGAATATTACAGAGATTTATTGCTCACGTTCAAGCACGCTTGAAGAGCGCAAAAATGTGAAGTATATTTAACTAAGGGAGGCAAAAAAAATGATAAGTGTGTGGATTGATGAGCTTACTCCGTGCCTCAAAGATTGCGAAACCGGCGAGCTTGTCCAGACTGAAGTGATTCGAATTGTGCGCAAGACCTTTCTAAAAAAATACAACGAAAAAAACGGCTGGTATGTAAACTGGGCGGAGCTTTTGGACGAGAACGAAGTCTATGCGCTTGTTGTGGAAGGCTCGGTGGACATTCAAGGCCTTGTCGCCGTTTCAAAGAACGATGACATGAAAGCGGCGTATATATGCTGGATGTGCTCCAGTCCGCAGAACAACAAAGAAATTTCAGACAAGATAAAATACAGCGGGGTTGGAGGTCATCTTTTTGCAATCGCGGCAAAAAAGTCCTGCGACTTTGGCTACAATGGGTTGATGACCGGATTCGCCGCAAATAAAAAGCTTCTTGAGCATTACTGCCAAGTTTTCAATGCCGAGCATATAGGGATTCTTCATCCGTATCAGTTTGCCATCGATGAAGATAATGCGCATAAAATAATGGAGATGTACACGTATGAATGGACTGATGAGCAAATATAAAAAGTCGCTCTTGAACACGCCAAAGCCGGTTGTGCCGTCAGAGCTGGCGAAAATAAAAATTGACTTGAAAGGACTCCTTGCATACGCAAAGGAAAAGAAAATTTCCCCCGCGGAACTGTCAGACAAAGAAAAGGCAAGATTCATAGTGCAGTAAGGCAAAAAGGCTTCGGAAAATCAAAGAACAAGGTTGTTCATTCAAGCGTTCCGGACATTGCAGAAATCAAGCTTCCCCTTCCTCCGCTTCCTGAGCAAGAGCGCATCGTCCAAATCCTGGACAAGTT
>CAZLXK010000068.1:10312-10896 GCA_964563305.1 uncultured Treponema sp. | reverse complement strand
ACTTAAAAAAACAATTTTTTCAGCAGACGCAATTTATTATTTAAAATCAAAAAATTATAAAATTGAAGAAGGATTTGATTCGATTTTACAAGAACTTTTTTTTAGACTTTCAAATTCACAAAAATTTCCGCATGAAATTGGCTTATTTTTAGGTTATCCGCTAGAAGATGTGCTTGGTTTTGAAAATAATTGTGGCTGTAATTGCAAATATAACGGAACTTGGGCAGTTTATGGCGACGTGGAAAGTGCAAAATCAAAAATGAAATTATTTAAGGAATGCAGCAATAATTGTTGTGCCTTATTAAATAATGGGGAAGAAATTCCTAACATCAGCAAAAAATGGAGGAACAAAAATGAAAAAAGCTGTTGTTTATGCAAGTACAACTGGTAATACCGAAGCGATGGCAAACGCTGTTGCAGAGGGAGTTAAAGCAAGTGGAGCGGAAGTTCTTTTGACGACTGCCGATAGTGCAGATTCTGCTGCGGTTTTAGCGTGCGACGTTATATTTTTAGGAAGTCCAGCGATGGGCGATGAAGTTCTTGAAGATTCAATGGAAGATTTTTATTCTAAAATTGAAGGTTCA
>CAZLXK010000068.1:0-10302 GCA_964563305.1 uncultured Treponema sp. | reverse complement strand
GGAAAAAAAGTTGCAATCTTTGGTTCTTATGATTGGGGCGACGGCCAATGGCTTAGAGATTGGGGCGACAGAATTAAAGCGGCAGGTGCAAGTCTTTTGAATGGTGAAGGTTTGAAAATAAATCTTACGCCAGATGAAGATGGCTTGGCTGAATGTAGAAAACTTGGAGAACTTGCTTAAGTTTTTTTTAGATTCTCTTATAATTTTTTTAGTCTAATTTGTTAGTTTTAAGTCCAGACTAACAGATTAGGCTTTTTTTTTGGCAACTTCTGTGAGACAAATCGTACTTGCGAAAAATCTAGCCATGCCAACGGCGTTATCTGCAAATGTGATGATTAATTTTATACTAAGCGTTAGAAGACTGCCACGTCACTTCGTTCCTCGCAATGACGACAAACTGAAGTTTTGCAAAAAATAAAGCTAATAGCGTATTCACAACGAAGTTTCAATTGAGGGCGGAACACGGGTTAGCACAGAAAAATTTGCTTCAATGGTTCAACTTTGCTCACCAACCATACTTCGACAGGCTCAGTAAGCGTTCAACAAGATTTCCTAATCACTAAATTTGTGGGCAAACTTATACAAACTGCTTCGTTATTTTGCTTTGCTGTGTCTTTTACAATCATTTCAACAGCAGTTTCACCCATATTCACTTTTTGAACATTCATTGTGGTAAGAGGCGGATTTGCATATTCTGAAACTTCGAGATTGTCGATGCTAATAATTGCAACTTGCTCAGGAATTAAAATTTCGTTTTCGTTTAGACAACACATTGCACCAATAGCAACTTCGTCAGAACCGCAAACTATAGCTCGTGGCAAAGGATTTCCGCTTTTAATCAAAGTTTTTATGCCTTCGTATCCGCCGTTTAAGTCAAATGCTTGAACTTTGTAAAAATCTGAAATTGTCGCTGGAAAATTGTTTAACATCAACGCTTGCTGAACTCCAAGAACTCGCTCATCATTTTGTCCAACGTAAATTATTTCTTTGTAATTTTTGCTGATTAAATATTCGGTGGCTTTTCGAGCAGTTTCTTGGCGATCAAACATTACGCTTGAAAGTCCGTCGTATTTCCATTCAACACAAACTACATTTTTAATTCGATCTTTAATTTTAGAAATGATTTTTTTGTCGTCTTCGGATTTTATTACTTGATCTGTAGAAATTAAAATCAAACCGCCAATTTCTTCTGAATGAATTAAATCGTTAAACAAAATTGGATTTTTTAGTTCATCAAAAAATCTTATAAAACCTACGTGATAATTATTTTTGTGTGCAGCTGTGTAAATTCCAGCAATAATTTCTGTGTAATAAGGTCGCCTAAAAACGCTAGCACTGTTTAAAATTACGCCAATTCGCCTTTCTGCAAAAACAACATCGCCTTGCTGAAGTGCTTGTGCGGCTTTGTTTGGTCGGTAACCCAAGCGATCAATGGCTTCGAGAATTTTTTTTCGCGTTTCTGGAGCAACCGAACGTTCGGAGTTTCCGCTGATTACATAACTTACCATGCTTCGAGTAACACCGGCTTCGCGAGCAACATCGTTTTGTGTTACTGTTCTTTTTTGACTAGCCATAATTTTATTATAACACAGTTTGAACTTTTCGACACGTATAATTCACACGATTTGAGGATTTTGTTTATTTTAAGGACTAGCGGTTTATTTGGAGATTGATGCTGATTGCAGAGAAAATAATGTTTTACTTAGAAAACTGACGCTGAAAACAAAAAACTGAAATTTATTGCAGAAAGCGGGCGGTTTATTTTAAGGACGGCGATTTTGAACTTAAATAAAAAAAGCACTTGACTTTTGAAATCAAGTGCCTTATTTGTTTTGTGAAGTATTGGGGATTTCGATAAATTCAACTTAAAGATTTTGACTTTACTCAATCACCATTTTGATTTTATTGCATTTGGGCTGTTTCGATGTAAGTAGTTGAACCGTTTATTTTAATCGCATAACCCATTACTGGATTTTGAGTACCGTTTCCATACACTGTATCATTGCAAGTTGCATTATAACCTGTGCCACTGTGATTATGTGATGAATTGCCCGTAGTTGAATTTTTTATCGCCCAAGTTGAAGTGTTTTTCCATACGCCTACATTCATTCTGTTGTTTCCCTGACTTCCAAGCGGAGTTGTATAACTTGTAGGAACTACAGCACATTCCCAGTTGCCTGTAAATGAATCATCAATAGTTCCAGAATCAGCATTTGTAGAAGAAACTTTGTAAGCAAGCTTTGGCTTTACGCAACTTGTCGCATAATATCCTATGTATGGAGTCCAATTATCACCAACTTTTGCAACATCAAGTGTAAGATTTGAACCAACAACTCCGTTTCCGTCTACAATGCAAGTTGTAAATCCAGAACTTGAGTAACTTGATTTATACGCATATACCAAATCAAGATTTGTTGGATCATACGCTGCAATATGAATTCCTCCGTCTTTATCTACAATCACTTCACAATATTCACCTGCAGTTGACATATCGCCAGTGAATACAGTTTCAAGTCCAGTCCATTCAGAACCCGAAGATGAACCATTAGAACTATTTAAAGGTGCAGAATTATAAGCATATTTTAAACATCGCTCGCTTGAATCATACCAAACAGCAACAACAACATCATTATTTGTGCTACTTCCTGGAACTACACCGAGAGAAACATATTCACCTGCGTTTCTGCCTGTACTTCCTCCAGCAAGCAAGTTTACGTATTGAACATTTTCATCATGCGTTGTTCCGTATGAACTTGTTGCAGAATCACTGAAATTGCCAAAATTTGTTTTGCTAGAAGAATTTAATGTTCCAAACTTAAAGCGAATTTCATCATTCATAACATCATAGTAAGCAAGATAAACGTTTGTTGAAGAATTATGAACTGCTGTAGCAAAACTTGGAGATTTAATTCTCTGCTTATTGATTATGTATGAACTGTCTTCAATTTGTCCTATTCGCTCAAGACGCAGATTATTACTTCCATCATAAGAACCTCGTTGATCTTGAGAACCAATTCCCCAACGACTTGTAACAAAACAGTACGCATCGCCTTCTTGAGCATTACAGTCTCCACCAGCGGCAGTTCCATAAGTATTTCCTAAATCGTCATAAGCAAAGCCTATAGAACTAAAGAAGTCGTAACTTCCCATCCAATATTGTGCAGAATATGTTGTAGAAGTACTAGAATACCACGAACTTGTAGTAATTGTTCCGCCCATACTAAAGAAAAGCGAACCATTAGCAAATGCAAATCCAAGGTTTCCGTCTTTTGGATTTATTTTCATAATAGGCTGATCTATTGCTCCGTTTATAGGTTCTGCTGCATCACTGTCAAAACTCCACACATCAAGCACAACATCATCCGTAAGAAGATTATTTGAATCTCCGTTCGGCTGGCGGTTGTAGAAGTTAGCGTAAATTGTTGCGTCGCCGGTTATTTTGTCACTTGAAATTGTGCCTTCGTAGTTACCTTTTGAATCGTTTGAGTTTACGTTGTTCAAACTTGAAATATCACCAACTTTTACATAAACATTTCCTGACGTGAAACTTGAAATATCACCAACACTGTAAACGTTTCCCGCTGGACTTGAGCTTGATGAATACCAAGTCTGTTCGCTTGCAATTGCAGAACTTAAATTTGCAGTTTTTGCAGTTGACGAAGAATCATACAAAGTTCCGCCAGATAAGTTAAATCCATAAATATAAATTGTTTCTGTTGATGCAACTGGATAATGGCCAAGTGCGGTTCTGTCGTAAATGCTAGAGTTTGTCTTTTTGAGCGAAGAAAGGCTTGTTTTAACGCCAGCAATATATGGCACAACATCAGTTTGATAAGTTGGCTTGTTGTAAGTGGCGTCAACTTCGAAAACACTTGCCGTGCTTGCCACAGTTGTAACTTCGTCGCTGCTAGAAGTGCTTGTTGCATTTGAACTTGAGTCTGTTGCCACAACTGTAAGTTTTTGGTCGCTTGCTGCGGTTGCTGAAATTATATTAGAGTTTTCTGTGTCAACTGCGAGAACCCAGTAAACTTTGTGTCCGTTTTGGTCAAAATATGCTGTGTCTGTGTCGTAATAAACTGAACTTTGAATTTCATCAGCATCGTAAACTGTAAACTTGTAGCCAGAACTGTCGCCATTATCACCTAAAGTTCCGCTTCTTGTCCAAGTTTGAGTGCTCGCGTCGTAAGTTGCCGTTGCTTCTAAACTTCCGTAAGTCGCTTTGATTGAAGAAAGTGAATGTTCATCGTAAGCAGTTCCAGTAAATACAATTTTTCCTGAAACTTTCGGATCAAGATCGTATTCGCCAGAGTTGCTTGAAGAGAACGTTTCGCTTGGCAAGTCCGCTTCGAGTTCAATGTGTCCGTTGCTTAAAGAATTTTCGTAAAGCGAATTATTTGAACTTGAACTCCAATAGAATGGATTTACGCGAACGAGCGGTTTTGTTCCATCAACCAAATCAAACTTCATATTTTTAAGTGCAAGTCGTGCATTTTGGCTGTTTGTGCCACAAGTTGTTTCTTCTGTTGAATCCCAGAAAGTAAAGCTAAAGTTTTTGCCCTCGCCGTCTGTTTCCTCGCTAACATCAGAATCAGAACTTGCTCCAGTTAAGTTTGCATTTGAAAGAACGTAAGATTTTACAGAAGAACTTGCAAAATAACTTGTAAATTCAACCGAACTAAATTGCCCCGAAGACACAGAACTTAAACTTGCCGATGCACTACTTGAGCCAGTTGCAACCGCTGATGTTGCAGAAGAATCCGCTTGTAAAAATCCGCTAGCATTTGCTTGAGTAACAGCCGAAGTTGAACTTGAATCTCGCAAGTAAGCCATTTTTATGTCGCCATTTCCGCCAGTAAATTCTGTAACAACTGCAAGTTTATTTTTTGCCGTAAATGCGTTTTGTAAATCTTTAGTTACTTCTTCAAGACCTTCAGTTTCATCTTTTCCGAGCAAAGTAAATTCTTCAAATTCTGATGCAGTAAAAGTTCCGTTGTTATCTAAATCAGTTCCAAGCCAAACTTTTGCTAAGCGTGGAGCATTATTTGCAATCATCACAGGAATTTCCACTCCGCTAACATTGCCCGCAGCGTCAAATGCAAGAACAATCAGCGTTGCCGGTCCGTCTGGAAGATTTGTTGAATGAATTGTCGCGTCCCAAGACCAAGATGAACCTGATTTTGTAATACTTTCTGGCATTCCGTCGCCATCATCGCTAGAAAGTGTGATTGGATTTGCTGAATCTGAAATAACTTTTTCTGTTGAAGTATTATCCACAACTTGAGCGTAAGGGAAAAACGCAGTTACGCTTGTATCTGCCGGCAAACTTGGAAGTTGAGGATCAAAGGTAATTTCATCGCCCGAAATTTCAGTGATTTTTCGGTAAAGTCCGTCAACATAAATAATTCCAGATTTTCTGATGTGAGCGTCGCTTGAAATATCGCCAGAAGTTGAAGCCGTAAATGTACTTGTTGAGCTCAAAGTTCCTGCAACATTTTTTCCGTAAAGCGAATAAGAATTTGAACCTTGAGTAACTTTTTGTGCTAAAACTGAAGTTCCATCGATTGTTGATTTTGCTGAAGAATAATCTGAACTGTCAGCATTTGCAATCATTGGATCAAGCACAATTTGTGAACTGCCAGTTTGAATATCATTTTCGCCACGAATAAATTGGAACAAAACGCGTTCATATCCAGAACCAGAATCGCTTACTTTTCCGCTTGGGCTAAATACATAATTTTTTTCTTGAACATTGTAGCGATTGCTTGTTGAATAACTTGACGTTCCGCTAGAAATTAAAGTGTCGCCGTTTCCGTTTACAAAATCAATAGTTGGAGCCGTGTTGTCTATGTTCAATACAAATTCCATTTTTGAAGTGTGAGCCGAACCGTCGCTATCCATAACTTCGATTGTGTAAGTTACGCTGTCGCCAATATCTTGAAGAACTGGAATGTAAACTGTGTAACCTTGCTTAGTTGTGCCACTTTCAGTTGTACTTTCAATTTTGCTAATAAAATATCCGCTTGGAATATCTAATGTTGAAGTTCCAGACTCTGTCTTTAAGATATTATAACTTTGTGATTTTGAACTTCCTTTATAACTTACAGTGATTTTGTTAACTCCAGTTTCGTCAAGTAAATCTGCAACAATGTACCATTCACCTTTTAAATACATATTTGCCGTGTAATCTTTTGAAGCAGATTGTGTTGCAGTTACGCTTGCAGAACTTCCGTCAGAAGATTTTGTGCTTTGAGAAATTGCACTAAATTGATTTAATTTCGGATTGATTGAAGGTGCAGAATTATCAACATTTACTGTGTAAGAATTTGTCCAAGCACCAATTTTTCCATCAGAATTAATTCCGCTTGCTCTCAAGTAAATTGTATTTGTAGTTCCGCTTGTTGTAGGATTAAATTCTCCGTTTGAGTTTATGTTTCTTGTCCACAAAGAAGATGATGATTTATTTGCCTTAATTCCCCACCAAGAATCAAATTCTGTTTGAGCAGTTGAAATGTCGCTTGAAGATTCTGATTTTGGCTTAAATCCAAATGTTTGAAGTTGAGCATAAGTAAGATTTGTAAAATCAGAAGGAGCATTGCTTCCTAAAACTTCTTTAACGGCTTGTGCTGCAGAATAAATTGTGTAAATTGAAGAACCGCTAGAATCTTTTAAGAGTTCAATATAATCTTTTGTAAAACTTGAAGAACTATCAATTTGAATAAATAATGCACTTGCACTTGATGAATTTGAAGGAATTGTTACAGTTCCAGAAAGTCTGATTGTTCCGCCTAAAGTTGTTTCTGTTGAATCTGGATAAGTGATTGTTGTAACAGGTTTATCGCCATCAGGATTATGTTTTACTGTATAAGAAGTTTCTACTGCATAATTTCCAAGTTCGTCTTCTGCCATAATGTAAAGCGGAATATTGTAAATGCCAGATTTTTCAGAATCAACAAAATTCGTATCATCAAAACTTGTAAGATTTGAAGCACTTCCATTTCCACCAAACTTAAATTGCCAAACGCTTACTGTAGAAGAATTATCTAAAGAATCGCCTACTCTTTCTGAACTAGATTTTGCCGCAGACAAAATTAAATTTCGCCAATAAGATTGAACGTTGCTTTGAGAACTTGCAGAATCAATTTGACTTTGTGTTGGAATAAACCAGTAAACATTTTCAGTTGCACTTCCGCCAGAATCAGTTGCAGTTCCAGAAACTGTTATTTCGCCGGTAACTTCTTCTGAACTAAGCGGAGAAGAAATTTTTATAGTTGGAGCAGTTTGATCTACAACAAATGAATAAGATCCGCTTCCGTAAAGTCCAGAATTATCGTAAGCAGTTACTTTTAAAGTTACAGTTGCAGATTCCCAAGAAGAAATATCAATTTCGCCAGTTGTCCAAACTGAATCTGTTTTGTCTGAAGTTTGATTAAATGAATTTGCAGAAATTGTATAATCGCTAAAACTTGTGTCGTTAATTGTGCTTGAAGTTGCGTATTTTGCGATTGTTGAAGTTGTTTTATCCGCCAAAACTTTTGTAAGTTCAAGCGTCATTCCAGAAATTCCGTTTTCGTCGCTCGCAGTTAATACAAATTGAAGTTTTGATTTTTCTGTTCCGCCCACAATAAACGAAGCACCAACAGTTTCCAAATTAGCAACAGTTTGAGAACCAGAAATTATTGTATTTTTATTTCCGTCAGAATCGTAAGTATATGATTGAGCGTTACTTACAGAAGGCGGATTTGAATCTGATTTGTAAGTGATTTTGTTTGCTGCATATTTTAAATCAGAAAGTTGAGTTGTTTGCAAGTAAACTTTTGGATTTGAAAGATATTTCGTTTCGGTGGTTGAACCTGTAGAAACCACAGTTGTTGTCGCAGTTGTGTAGAAAAGGCCGCCGTTATTATCTTCAATATAAATATAAAATGATTTTTCGCCATCACTTGTGTCGCTTGGAGTAAATGTAAAGTCGCCACTTGATTTTGTAAATGTTGTTTTTCCACTTACAGTTTCGCTTCCAGTGTAAGCACTTTCTGAAATTACAAGAGTTTCTATAACCGCAGAACTTGTTGAATCATCATCACTAATTGTTCCTGTAATTTGAGCATTTGTTCCATATTTTAAGATAAAACTTCCGTCAGATTGTTGCGTAAGATTTGAAATTTTTACGATTGGTCGGTCAGAATCTTGATTTACGTAAAGTGCAATTACGCTTGAATAACCTTGATTTCCAGCCATATCTTTTGCAGTCGCACGTAAGTAAATTGAAGAATTATCTGTAAACTGCGTTGTGTCTAAACCGCTCACGCTAAAACTAGAACCTTGAGTAATTTTAAAACTTGAGCCAGCGAATTTATATTTTGATGTGTCCAAATCAGCAGAAGAATCGCTTGTTAAAATAAGCCAGCCGTCGCTAGAAGTCGCACTTGTTGCGTTATATTCCAAAACGATTGTTGATGAGTTAAGTTCGTTTGAGTCAGTTGCAGTTCCGCTTAATGAAACAATTTTATTTACATCAATTTTATCTGAAGTCGAATTATCCGCATCGCTTGGCGTTGACAAAGTTAAACTTGGAGCATCTTTATCGACTAAAATATTAAATACAGTAAAGTCAGAGAAGTTTCCAGCTTTATCTTTTACGCTAACTGTAACTGTTCCGCCAGTTCCTATAGAAGCAAGTTCGCTTGAAGAAATTTTAAACGAATATTTTGAAGAATCGCTTTCATCAACTTTGCCAGAAATTGATTTTGTAGTGCTTCCTATTTTTGTGATTGTTGCACTTGCAATTCCGCTGTAAGTTGTAAAATCGCTTGAAGTGTCGTCTTGAAGTGAAAGCGTAAATTTTAAATCGCTTGTAGCATTTACAAGTTTTTTGTTTGAACCAGTTTCTGTGTTGTAAGATTCGAGCGTAGTTTCGTCAGTAATATCATCAAGACTTTTTAAACTTGCTGATGAAGGAGATTTTGAATCCACATAGAAAATTAAAGTTTTTGTAGTTTCAGTTTCGTTTCCTGCATCATCAATCGCTTTTATAAGTAAAGTATTTGCACCTTCTGCAAAAGAATCGTAAGTAAAGTTTGCATTTCCAACTTCATTCCAAACTTGTTTTCCGTCAGAAGTTTCGCCATTCAAATTGTAATAAATTGAAACGTCGCTTGTATCATCTTTTGCCTTTGCAGTAATTGTGAGTGAATTTGATTTGTAATAAGTGCGAGTTTCCGTGGTGGTTGAGCCTGTCGAAACTTCAACAGTTGTGCCAGAATTCTTTACGTAAGGAGTTTTGTCTTTTTCAGAATCTGTGTACCAATAAGGTTTTGTTACGTCAGTTTTTACTTTGCAAGAAACTTGACTTGAGTTTCCGGCTTTATCTGTTGCCTTTACTGTGTAAGTGTGAATTCCGTCCGCTGTGTAAAAGTCGCTTGAAGAACTTGAAGATTTTGGCGTTAAACTTACGATCCAAGTTCCCGCACTTGAATCAACTGTCGCTAAATATTCTGTGTTATCAACTGAATCTGTAATAATAACATTGTCGCTTAATGCAACATCATCACTTACATTTCCGCTAAGTGTAAATTGAGAATTTAAGGTTTCGTCTTCGCTAGGTTTTGTTGTGATTGAAATGCTTGGAGAAGTTACATCAATCATAATATTTTCAAAACTATAAGTTGTAGTATTTGCAAATTTGTCTGTTGCAATTACTTCGATTGAAGTTGCACCTTTTTTATTTTCATCATCAGAAAGAGAAACTAAAACTGTTCCTTCGTAAGTGTCAGAACTTTCGCTATTAGAAGTTAAATTTGTAGAAGTATTTGCAATAACGCTTGAAACGCTAGAAATTAAATCTTTTGCACTCGCTTTTACTTTTAGAGAAGAAGACGAATAAACTTTGTATTCAATTCCGTTGATTGCTTTTGTTCCGATTGCTTCGCCTTCAATTTCCGCCGAAAGTTCCGGTCCAGTTTTATCATAATAGAAAGTAATTGGAGAATGCGTTGTAGAATTTCCTAAAATGTCGGTCGCTGTAATAGTTAAAGTGCAAGTTCCTTCTTTTGGCAAAGTTTTTTCATCAAAACTAAAGTTTCCGTTTTCACTGATATTTTGTGAACCAGAAAATTCCCCAGTTTTAGTTTCGCCATTATCATCAACATAAGAAATTTCCGCCACATAACTTACGCTTTTTATTCCGCTGCCAGAATCGTTTACAGTTCCACTTACAGTAACTTTTCCGTCAACATTTTGATCTTGAGTTGGAGAAGAAATTGTGAGCGTTGGAGAAGTTGTGTCACGAAGAACATAAATTGTTTT
>CAZLXK010000067.1:0-10944 GCA_964563305.1 uncultured Treponema sp. | reverse complement strand
GTTAAGTTAATTTTGCTTGACATTATCTTTTAGATTTTATATAGTAAGCAAATCTAAGGAGTCTTACCCAAGTGGTAAGGGACAGGTCTGCAAAACCTCTATGCATCGGTTCGATTCCGATAGACTCCTTTCCATAAAGACGCTTCTAGTTTTCTAGGAGCGTTTTTATGTTTCCAGACCTTTCAAGCTAAGCTGGGGTCTGTTTTTATATATTGGCTGCTGGAAAATCAGCGGCCTTTTTGTTTTTAAACCGACTGACGTAAGAAATTGACTAGAGGCTTGCTTTTTTAGTAACGCTTAGTTTTTTAGCGACGGTTTATGTTTGGGGCGAAAACTTAGCATAAAAAAACTAAAGCTGTAAAGAACAGTCGATTGTCTCGACTTTGTGCTTGATGAACTCACAACGAAGTTTCTAGTGGCGAAGTCGAAGCACAACCACCGAAAGCTCTCAATGACGAAATAAGTGTCAATCAAAAAAATATAATTCAATCCTCAAAAAAGTCAGCATTTTATAAGTTTTTGCACAAAAATTTGACGAGTAAAAAAAAACATTTTTATAATAAATCAAAAATTTAAACACAAAAGGATTATTTTATGAAATTTAGTAAAAAATCAGCGATTTTATTTTTTATGCTCAGCTTAAATTTTTCTGCAATTTTTTCGGCTTGGTCGCAAGAAATTTTAAGTCAAGAAGTTTTAACGATTGATGCAAGTCAAGAATTAGGAAAAGTTCGGCATGGAGCAACTGGATTTTTGTACGGTTTAGGAGATCCGGGAATTCCGTCGCAACAAGTTTTAAACGCTTTGCATCCAAGCGTGGTAGCTCAAAAAGCACCAAATGGACTTCAGCATCCAAACGGCGATGCTTTTGTAGTTGCAGAACAATTTTTTGCTGCTGGCGGAAAAGAACTTCAAATTTATATGCAAGACATTTACAAACAATGGCCTTACGAAAAACTTGGACTTAACGATTATCTTCCAAAAATTCAACAAATGGTTGAAATGGGAAAGTCGAGTCCTTATCACGAAAAGTTAGTTTATGTTCCGCTTAACGAACCAGACGTAATTTGGTACAACGACAATATTTATTTTCGTGATTTTTGTGCTGATTGGAAAAAATGTTATGATACAATTAAAGAAATCGATTATAGCGCTCGCGTGGCTGGACCAAACACAACAATTTACAACGAACGCTTTATGGAAAGATTTTTGAAATTCTGCAAAGAAAATAATTGTGTTCCAGAAGAAATTACTTGGCACGAACTTCAAAATGATTTTTTTACTGATTGGGAAAATCACTTTACAAGTTTTAGAAATCTTGAAAAAAAATATGAAATTTCTCCTCGACCGATTGTTATAAATGAATATGCTAGGTTTAGCGGAGATCTTGCAATGCCCGGAAAATTGGTTCAGTTTATTACACGTTTTGAAAATACTGGCGTGGACGCTTGTCTTGCTTACTGGACAACTGCAGGAAGCTTAAATGATCTTGTTTCGCACAATTCTTACGGAACTGGCGCTTGGTGGCTTTATTATTGGTACGGACAAATGAACGGTGAGAGGCTTTTAGTAAAATCACCAAATCCTTACAAAGAAGGCTTGCAGGCTTTAGCAAGTTTTGAATCTAAAAGAAATCAAATTCGAGCGATTGCTGGCGGAAGTGCAAAATCTTTTAGTTTAGAAATTAAAAATGTGGCACAAAAATTTGATTTATCGCAAGATGCAAATGTTGAAGTTCTTGTAAAAAAAACTGGAAGTTCGGCGTTAAATCCTTCTGTAATTCCGTGCGTTATTATTGAAGAAAATTTTAAACTTTCTGACGGAAATTTAATTGTTCAAATTCCTTCTGGAAACGAAAATGACGCTTACGAAATTATTGTAAATCCTGAAAATCAATCCGCAAATAAATCGGCAGAAAAATCAGCAAATCAAAAAATCCGCTCGAGCAAATGGAATTTTATTGCTCACGACGAAAACGTAAATTCTAACAACGTAGAATTTGCTGTTCAAGTTGAAGAAGCTGCTTATTACATAATTTCGCACAATTCACAAAAATCAATTTCTTTAAAAATAAATCAAAATCCAAACGAAACGAATTTTGTAAATCTTAACGCAAATGAAACTAAAGTTTTATTTTTAGGCGAAGGAATTAATTTGTTTAATATTAAAACTTCTGATTCTTTTGAAGCCGAAAATTTGATTGTTCAAGTTAGAAAAGCAAACTCTAACGTGGCAAAAGCAAATCTTTACGAAGCGGAATCAAGCGAAAACGAAATGTCGGAACGTGTTAGCGTAAACAAAAAAGGCAATTTAGTTGAACAAAAACATGCGGCAAACGAAGAGCAATTTCTTTCGTTTAAAAATGTGAATGTTCAAAACAGCGGACTTTATGCAATTACAATTCGCTATCAAAATGGTGAACTTGGCGACGGAGCGGCAAATTACAACGCAAATGTAGTTGACCGAAGTGCAATTTTAAGCGTTAACGGCAAGACAACAAAAACTGTATTTTTTAGAAATACGCTTGGCTGGAAAGATTTTTACACAACAACTGTTCTTGTAAATTTAGAAAGCGGAAATAATACAATCACTTTTACTTCTGCTGCAAAAAAAATGCTTCCGACTTTTGATTGGATTAAAGTGGCAGCTTTTGAATTTGAAGATTCTAGCAAAAAATGTGACGCTGAAAATACTGTGCCAAATATTCAAGCAAGCAACGCAGAAAGCGTAAAATTTCCTAACAAAGTGTCGCTTAGCGTTATTGCTGTAGATGATTTTTTTGATGAAAAAGATTTAACTTACAAATGGACGAGCGAAGATTCAAATGTAAAAATTTTTGATGATGACAAAATGTTCGCTAGTGCTCAAGTTCCAAATGCGGGAACTTACGTTTTTACTTGCACAGTTAGCGACGGAACTGAATCTAAAAGTGCAAAAGTAAACGCTCTTGTAATTCCAAAAGGAATGTATGAAGCAGAATCTGAAAAAAATATTTTGAGCGGAACTGCAAATGTTGCTTCAAACGCAAATGCAAGTGGCGGAAAACTTGTAGGTTATGTTGGAAACGGAAGTGAAAATGTTCTTACTTTTACCGGCGTGAATGTAGAAAAATCTGGAACTTACAATATTACAATTTGGTACGTTAGCGGAGAAAATCGAAGTTTAACTTTAACGGCAAATAATTCTAAAAGCACAAATGTAAATTGTCCAAGTACTGGAAGTTGGACATCAGTTGGCAGCGTAAAAGCAAAAATAAAACTTGTCGCGGGAGACAACACAATCAGCATTTCTAACGCAAATTATTACGCTCCAGACATTGATTGCATTTTAATAGAAAAATAAATTTTTTCTGATTTTTTTTGGAGCGAGTTTTCTTCTTACAGCGATTTTTTTTGTACTAAGAATTCGCCCCAAACAAAACCGCCCCTACGCTTGAAACTTCGTTGCGAGTCCCACCACTCACTCACGCTCGGCCTCCTCACTTTGTTGCGGTGGCTTGCTTCGCAATGGCTACACGGCGGGCTAAGTCCTCTGTGTTCTTGCAAACAACTGCAAAATATAACAAAGCAAGCACTTTTCTGCAAAAACTGTCAGCAAAATAAAACTGACTTTTCTTATTCAGCGAATTTTTATAAAATACGGTTTATGTCTAAAAATTTAAAAATCACTAAACTAAAAAAAATTTCTGCGTTTAACGCTTTTAACATAAACAAACTTTTTCTTTTAATTTTATTTTTTGCAAGTCAAACACAAAATTTTTTGTTGGCACAATCATCACAAAACTCGCACTTAGCACAGACAAATCAAAACTTAGCGACAAATCAATCACAATCATCACAAAATCAGCAAAACTCACAAAACCCTGAGTTAAATTTTTGGAGCGATATTCCAAACGAAACTCTTGCTAACGAACTTATTTTACAAATGAGCGACGAAGAACTTTTGGCACAAATTTTAATGTTTGGCTGGGCTGGGCAAGAACCAAGTGAACTTTTAAATTCTTGGGTTTTGCAGCGAGGTTTAGGAAGTGTTAAGGTTTTTGGTTGGAACACTGACGACACTAAAAAAGTTGCACTTTCAATCAAAACTTTGCAGCAAGAAGCCGCCTCTCGTCCGTTAAAAATTCCGCTTTTTGTAGCAACTGACCAAGAAGGCGGTTGGATTCGGCACGTAAAAGGCGAAACTTCTGACACGCCCGGAAATATGGCGATTGGCTCAAGCGGTTATCCTCTGGACGCATATTATTCTGGATATTACATCAACAAAGAAATTAAAGCTTTGGGAATCAATATGAATTTTGCTCCGACTGTGGATTTGTACACGAATTTAAATTCAACTGTGATTGGTCCGCGTTCTTTTGGCGAAAATCCGGACTTTGTTGGCATTTTGGGCGAGGCCTTTGCTCAAGGTTCTATGGCGGCTGGCGTTATTCCCACAGCGAAACATTTTCCAGGCCACGGAGACACAAGTTTAGACAGTCACGGACGTTTGCCTCAAATCAACATTGATTACGAAACTTTAAAAAATCGAGAACTTGTGCCTTTTGAATATCTTGTTAAAGCGAAAATTCCGGCGGTTATGAGCGGACATCTTTCTTTTCCACAAATCGAATCTGACGGAACGCCTGCAAGTTTATCAAAAAAATTTCTTACTGAAATTTTGCGTGGCGAACTTAAATACGACGGTTTGATTATTACTGATGATATGATGATGAACGGAGCGACACTTTTTGCAGGAAGTTTGCACAGAGCAGTTTGTATGGCGATTGAAGCAGGAAACGACATTATAATTTCTTCAACAACTGCAAAACTTTACGATCAACTTTGGACTTTTAATCTTAACCGAATGAAAGAAGTTCCAGAGTTTAAAGCGAGAGTTCAAGACGCGGCTCACAGAGTTATTCTTGCAAAACTAAATTATTTTAAAAGTGACAACGCAGCTCCTTTGTATCCTGACCAAAATACAATCGAACAATTTATTCCCGACAAAGACGGCGAAAAATTTTTTCTTGAACAAGCGTGCCGATCAATTTGTGTTTACAAAAAAGGTAATAAGTTTCCGTTAAAACCGCTCGAAAATGAAAAGATTTTAATTTGCGGACCTTTTTTGTCTTTGTATAATGAAGGAAAAAAGCGTTATCCGAATGCTTCAACTTTTCATTATAGTTATGATTTGAATAGCGACGAAAGTAATTTTGATGAATGGAATGCAGCAAATTTGGTGAGCGTTGCAAGAAATTTTGACACAATTATTATAAATGTTTACGACAGACACACAGCAAATATTGCTCAGCGACTAAAATATATGAATAAAAACGTAATAATTCTTTCTATAATGTCGCCAGTTTATATTTTAAATGATTTTGATTGGGTTGATACGATTTTGTGCGGTTACAGTTATTCAAGTTATTCTTTTGCAGCACTTTTTGCCGCTTTAAATGGCGAAATTCAAGCAAACGGAAAAATCCCGCTGAACTTAGAATAAATTACCGGGAACTTAAAATCCTAAAATCCTAAAATCCTAAAATCCTAAAATCTTGTAAAATCATCTTTAAAAGAATATACTCATTGCACTATGGCGTTTTATGATTTTTTTGACGTTGCTGTTTGCGGTGGCGGACACGCTGGCATAGAAGCTTCACTTTCTTGTGCAAGAATGGGATTAAAAACAGTTTTAATTACTCAAACGATCGACTCTATTGGCAGAATGAGTTGTAATCCTTCGATTGGCGGAATTGCAAAAGGAAATATTGTTCGCGAAATAGATGCTTTGGGCGGCGAAATGGCTAAAATCATCGACAAATCTATGATTCAGTTTAGACTTTTAAACAAAAGTCGCGGTCCCGCAGTTCAAGCACCACGTTCTCAAGCAGACAAACTTTTATATTCACAAATTGCACGCAAAACTTTAGAAACCACGCCAAACCTAGCAACTTTAATGGACACAGTTGTTGATATTTTAACAGTCGCTTCAGATTCTCTACTTCCTTCACAAAGCGACAGTTTAGCAGAATTAGGTTCAATTCCTGGCGAAAAAAGATTTGAAACTTCTTACGAATACGCAACAGACGCTGCAAAAAGCGGAATGAGACAAAAAGTAATTGGACTTGTAACTGAGCGTGGCAGAATTATTCCTTGCCGAAGCATTGTTTTAACAACCGGCACTTTCTTGGGCGGAAGAATCTTTATTGGCGAATATGATGCTCCTTGCGGAAGATTGGGCGAAAATGCAGCGTTTGGTTTAACCGAAAGTCTAAATCGTTTAGGTTTTACAACTGGCCGCTTAAAAACTGGAACTCCGCCACGAATCTTAAAACATACAGTTGACTTTTCAAAGTTTGAGCTTCAAGAAGGAGATTCAGAAATTATTCCTTTTAGTTTTGATGATAAATCCGTAGAGCGACCAATGGTTCCATGCTATATGGTTTACACAAATCTTGAAACGCACAAAATAATCCGTAAAAATATTTCTCGCTCGCCACTTTATTCAGGAAAAATCAGCGGAGTTGGCCCACGATATTGTCCTTCAATCGAAGATAAAGTTATGCGATTTGCTGAACGTGAACGACATCAACTTTTTGTTGAACCAGAAGGACTTGAAACTGACGAAATTTATTTAAACGGATTAAGTTCATCTTTGCCAGAAGAGGTTCAAGATTCATTTTTGCGAACTATGAACGGATTTGAAAATTGCGTTGTAAGCAGACCAGGATATGCGGTTGAATATGATTATGTTGAACCAACTCAACTTTATCCAAGCCTTGAAACTAAAAGAGTCGCCGGACTTTTTAACGCAGGACAAATCAACGGAACTTCTGGATACGAAGAAGCCGCCGGTCAAGGTTTAATTGCCGGAATTAACGCCGCACTTTACGCACGCGAACACAAAAAACTTTGCGGTCCACTTTGCCCAAGCGACGCTTTTATGCATTCAAGTCCAGCAAGTTCAGAAAAAGGTAGATTTGAGCCAAAACCAAATTTTAACGCTGAAGAACTCAAAAATTTTGCTGAAATTTCCGCAAAAGAAACAAAATCTTTAGCAAAAAAACTAAAAATCACGCAAGAAGAAAACGGATTTAATAATTTTTACAAAATTCCAGACTTTTCGCCTTTAATTTTAGGACGCGACGAAGCATATATTGGAGTTTTAATTGATGATTTAGTTACTTTAGGAACAAAAGAACCTTACAGAATGTTTACCGCACGTGCCGAATATCGACTAAAATTGCGACACGACACAGCCGATCGTCGCTTGCGAGAAAAAGCGTACAAAGTTGGCTTAATCAGCGAAGATCAAATGAGTGCAACTCGCCAAAAATATTCAAAAGTTGACGAAGCCTTAGAACTTCTTGCAAAAAGCAAAAACCCCGAAGAAATGGAAAAACCAAGCGACATTTCCGCTCTTGAATGGACGCTTGCAAAAGAAGATTTTAAGTATCGCTATTACATTCAAAAACAAGACGCACGTGTTGCCAAAATGCACAGAATGGAAAATGCAAAAATTCCTGCTAACTTTGATTATTCGAAAGTTACAGCGTTGAGTTCAGAAAGTCGCAGCAAACTTGAAAAAATCCGCCCGTTAACTTTAGGTCAAGCATCAAGAATCAGCGGAATTAGAAACAGCGACATAATGCTTTTGATGGTTTACTTGCACTAACCGTTATTTCATCATTCTGAGCGAAGCGAAGAATCTGTTGCCACTTATAAAAAAGAACAAGCACTTTACAAGAACAAAATATTGATATTTCGCTATTCGCTCAATATGACTAAGTAATCGATAGGAGGTCGAGTTCACTAATTAAAACTGTCAAAAACTTTAATCAACAAAAGATTTCCCTTGCCAACCGAAATTTCAGCAAGTTTTCCAGGCAAAACTTCATTGCTAGTTGCATATTGATACTTAAAATCAATCGTCGCATTTTCAAGCGGAAACTTAGCATTTTTAATCGTAATTTCTTCTGCCAAGCCACAAATATTTAGCAAAGAAAAATATTTCCAAGAATCCTCAACATAAACTGGCAACTTTCCAACAATTTCCATTTCGCTAAAATCATCAAGAATTTTCGCTTTAACATTTTGTGCAAATAAAAATTCCAAAATCGAAATGTTCACAAGCGAATGATCCATTCTTTGCCCGCAAACTCCTAAAAGCAAAAAGTCCTTAAATCCAAGTTCTAAGGCTTTTTTCGCAGCAAAAACTGTGTCAGTGTCGTCTTTTGCACGCGGAAGAATTATAGTTTTGTCTTTAAGCGAAGGATTTTTTTTAAGCGGATTAAAATGTGAATCAAAATCACCAATTATCAAATCAGCGTTAATTCCTAATTTTTTTTGATGAGAAAGTCCGTTGTCACAAAAAATATAAAAATCTTCTTGCGGATTAAGATAAGTTTTTATTTTTTTATATTTAGAAATTTCCGCTGCCCCAATAATTACGCATCGAGTTTTCATAAAATATATTTTTGTCTAAGGAAAAGTTTTGTCAAGTTGCCGCTTATCTCGGACAAACAATCGAATGCCAATCCGTAAAAAAAACTCGTCATCCTAAACTTGTTTTAGGATCTGTTACTAAAAAATGTCCGAGACTAAAGATGTTCCATATGGGGCTAGGCTTTTCTGCAAGAAAGTCTGCACGTCATTTAATCAGAAAATCAGCAAATGCAACAAAAAGTGGAATCGTAATTATGCAAAACAAACTTGAAATGCTCACTAAAAAACTTGCGTAAGTGCTATCTTTTTCAAAAATACACGCAAGACTCGGAACGCTCGTAGCACAAGGACAAAGCGATGAAATAAAAACTACAAAAATCATTAAGCGTGCATCAGGAATTTGGTGAATAATTTTGTAGCAAAGCAAAAGAACTGCAAGATTTACAAATGAACAAACAACTAAACGCACAAAAATTGTTTTTGCCAACATAAAAATGTAATTTTTGCTGATTTTATTCGCTGATTCTGAAGATTTTGCACCAAAATTTGCAAATAACATTCCAATCAAAATCATTGCAGTTGGCGTATTTAATGAACCAATCATTCCAATCGGCTTAGAAATAAATTCTGGAATTCTAATCGGCAAACAAAAAACTAAAATTCCCAAAAGAATCGCTAAAATATTTGGATTTGTAATAATTTTTTTAAGATTAACCGAAGTTCCCATTTGAAAATATCCGTAAGTCCAAAGTGCAATATTAAAAATCACAAGATAACCCATTAAAAAGAAAACTCCATCTTCGCCAAAAATTCCGTTGATTAAAGGAATTCCAATAAATCCACAATTCGTAAAAATAATTGCAAGTCTGTTTACGCCCGCATAAGCTTTTTTTTGCGGATTTTTTGTAAGAGTAAAAATTGTTGCAATAAAAATCATCACCAAATGAACTATAAGCGAAATCAAAATCACAATTAAAAGTTGCTTAAGCCGAGTAGAACTAAATTCTTTATCGAACGATGTAAAAATTAAACAAGGATTTATCAAATAAAGTAAAAATTTGCTCACAAACTTTTGTTCAGCATCTTTAAACTTAAACGCCTTAGCAAAAATAAATCCCGCAAGAACAATAAAAAGCATCGTAATAAGTTGTTTAATTACCAAAATATACATAAAAATTTCCTATTTATTTTCTGATTTTAATTCTGACCGGTTGCTGAGCGAAGTCGAAGCATTCTGATTGATTTTCTTAGTTTCAAAAAAATATTTCAATGCTTTTTTCGGAAATATTTTAAAACGCATGGTGGTTGAGGCTTGCTTGCTGAACAAAGTCGAAGCACTCGAAACCACTGTCTTACTGGAAGTGCATTTTTGAATTTTTTTCGCTTTAACACAAAAATTGCATTATAATATTTTTGGAGGAACAAATGGCAATCATAGCAATTTCAAGACAAGTTGCAGCTTTAGGCGACGAAATAGCAAACGCTACAGCACAAGAACTTGGCTACAAATTTATAGATCGCAAACAAATCGAAAATCGAATTGTAGAACTTGGGTTTAACCGCGAAAAACTTCCAAAATACGACGAACGCAAACCAAAATTCTTTGCAAGTTTAGTAAAAGATCGCGACGAATATTTAAATTATTTGCAATACGCAGTTTTAGAAGCAGCGTCAAAAGGAAATTGCATTTTAATTGGTCGCGGAGCATTTATAATTTTAGCCGAAATTCCAAATGTTCTTTCAGTAAGATTTGTTGCAAGCGACAACATAAGACTTGAACGCTTAGAAAAAGAATTTAATTGGAATCAAAAGCAAGCTCAGCAGCGAATCGACGAAAGTGACGCAAACAGGCTCGGATTTCACAAAAGTTTCTTTAACTTAAAAAATGAAGATCCGCAAAATTTCTTAGTAACGTTGAACACAGGAATTTTAAATATAGAAGAATCTGTAAAAATTATAAAATTCTTAGTTCAAACTCAAGTTTCCGAACAAGATGAAAAACTAGGAACTAAAAAAATCAAAAATTTGCTAAAAGCACAAGAAATTGTAAATTTTCTAATGTTTGAATCTCGCCTTAACATAAATTTTCTTAGAGCAACAATCAGCGAAGACGGAAAAACTTTAACTTTGCACGGCGTTACGGATTCTCCCGCAATTTCAAGCACAGCAGTTCAACTCGTTTTAGGAAAATTTCCAAATCTTAACGTAAAATCAGAAATCAGCATTGTTCAAAACTTAAAACCTTATTCTTGATTTTATGCTTAGCACATTATTCTGAGTCAAACTTCCCTCGTCATTCTGAGGCTTTAGCCGAAGAATCTATATCAGTTTTTTTTTGGAGCAAATTCTGTTTACGCAGCGAAATATTTTTGTGCAAACGCTTCGCCCCAAACAAAACCCGCTTTTCAGGGTTTCGGCTTATCGCCTCCATTGCTCCGCAACCTTTAGGTTGGTAACAACTCGCTACGCTCGCCCTTACAATCGGGGCTAAGTCCTCTATCTTGCTTGCAGAAAAAGG
>CAZLXK010000066.1:0-10986 GCA_964563305.1 uncultured Treponema sp. | reverse complement strand
ATTTCCCGAACGGCGGAGCGTCAATCTTCACGTTTGAAATCAAAGGCGGAAAAGAGGAGGCTTGGAAATTCATCGACAACTTGCAGATTTTCTCGCTTCTCGCAAATGTCGCTGACGTAAAATCGCTTGTGATTCATCCGGCTTCGACAACGCATTCAGAACTGAACGACGCGGAACTTGCCGATCAGGGAATCACGCAGAGCACAATTCGCCTTTCAATCGGAACTGAGCACATCGACGACATCATCGCTGACTTGGAAAGAGGATTTGCGGCGATATAATTCTTAGCGATAACAATTGACTTTTCTAAACGCAAAAAAAATAAAACTTTGCGAATTTACAAATGAATTTGCAAAGTTTTTGCAGATTTCTGCACACTTTCCTGCGAGATCTCGATCTTCTGTCAATTACGAGAATTTGCAACTTGCGATTGCAAATTCTCTGAGTTTTCTAAGTTTTACGGCGACGTCCTTGTCGACATCTTACTTGCAAAACTGTCAGTTTTTTTGAATAACACTAAAGAAAAAAAAGCCTAGCCCGCCGTGTAAGTGCGTGCGACAGCACGTTCTCTGCAAAACTAACGTTGATTTTTGTTGTGCAACAGTTTGACTTTTATAAATACAGATTCTGGAAACTTATTTCAGAATGACAGTTTTTTTTGCAGAGAATGAAGCGACAGCGGAACACTGGAAGGGCGGTTAGAACGAAAGACTCGCTCCAAAATCAAAAAATCAAACAAAAAATTCTCTTCTAAAAAATCATTTCTTGTGCTATATTTCATCAACATCTTAAACTCGAAATTTTATTATTTTTTTAATAGGAAAACTTAAAAATGGAATACATTGAACAAGATTTGCCTAAGGCTGGCGACACAGTTGTTGTGGGACTTTCTGGCGGAGTTGATTCAACGCTGACTGCATTACTTTTAAAAAAACGCGGATGCAAAGTTATTGGTGCGACAATGGCACTTTGGGACGGAACTTTACCGCAAGTTAAAACGAATAAACCTTTGCACGACTCTTGCTACGGACCAAACGAAATTGAAGATATTGAAGAATGTAAAAAATTTTGCGAAGAAAACGACATTGAATATCACGTGATTGATGTAAAAACTGAATATCACAAAGAAGTGCTTGAATATTTTAAGGCTGAATATCGAAACGGTCGCACGCCGAATCCTTGCATTAGATGTAATCGCTACATAAAATTTGGTGCTTTGCAGTTGGGAATTCAAAAACTTAACATTCACTACGATTACTTTTGCACTGGACATTACGCGAAAATTGTTCGGCCAACGCAGGGAATTTTTGGTAGCACAGAAAAACCTTGTATGATTTGTAGTGCACTTGATTCCACAAAAGATCAAACTTACTTTTTGTACAGAATTCCTTCTGAAATTTTGGAAAAAGTTAGATTTCCGCTTGCAAATATGAGCAAAAAAGACGTTTTTAAACTTGCAAAAGAATATGGTCTTAAAGCCGCGGAACGCGAAGAAAGTCAGGATTTTATTGGCGAAGAATATTTTGATTTGCTTTTTTCAGACAAACCTTCTGTGCCCGGCGACATTATTGATCTTGACGGCAAAGTTTTGGGTCGGCACAAGGGAATTGAACATTACACTATTGGGCAGAGGCGAGGACTTGGAGTTGCTTTAAGTTATCCGGCTTATGTTCAAGCGATTGATGCAAAAAATAATTTGATTGTTTTGGCTCCGAACGATGCTTTGAATTCAAAAGGTCTTATTGCTGATGAATTTGTTTGGCCTGCAAATGTTGAACCTCAAGAGCCACTCGACGCTTTAGTAAAAATCCGTCTTGCTTCAAAACCAGTTGAATGTCGTGTGGAAAAATTTATTCCAGAAGATTCCTCGAAGTACAAAGGTTGCCCTTGGAAAATTACATTTAAAGAAGAACAGCGGGCGGTTGCTCCCGGTCAGTCGGCGGTTCTTTACAAAGACGGCGTGATTATTGGCGGCGGAGTAATTTCGCATACAATTTGATTTGGGGATTTTGTGATTAGTCGCGGATTTCACTATGTAAACAAAAAATTTCGCTGAGCAAAGTGCAAATTTCACGTCAAGAAAATAATTTTCTACATTCTAAGTAAAATCTTTTTTCGCTCGCCTCGCCCATGCTAAAACTTTTACGTGGCAATGAACCGCAAGAATTTATTGTTTCAAAAAAACTTTCTTTTGCAACTGGCGGTAACATAATCGCAAGATTTCCATCAACTTTGCCAAGTCTAAAAACTTCGTCATTTCCGTGAATATAATCAATTTCAATTTTTTCGCTGACTTTTGCATCTTTAGCACAAGAACTCTCCTCAGTTCTTGCAGAAGAATTTTCACTTTCTGAAGAAATCGCCCCAGTTTTCTCAGCAAACTTCTCGCTTTGCGATGCAAACTTTTCGTCGCAAACACAATCATCAATAAATTTATCTAAAACTGGCTGAAACTTTGAAACCGCCAATTCCTTAATTTGAGTTTGAAGTCCTTTGTAAAAAGTTTTTCCATTTGTTGAATAAACAAAACCAAAATTCGCTTTAGAATTTTTTACAAAATCTTCAAGTTCGCCTTCCAAAGAAAAATCCACAATTTTTCCAGACAAATTTTCCGCTAAATACGAAATCAATTTTTCAACATCAGAATTAAAAACAACTCGATGAATTGGCTCAAAAGTCAAACCTTGATCATAAATATTTACAAGTTCAACAAGTGCATATCGAATCGGACTATTTTTAAGTTCTGCCGCAGTAACGCCAGATTTTATTTTCTCAGCTTTATATTCTTCCCAAACAGTTTTTGCAGTCGCCAAAGAATGATTCCCGTCGCCCACCGCAAACATAAAAACGTTTCCGCTAGAATCAGAATTTTTTTCTTTAAGCAAAGAAAGTGCATTAAAAACGCAATCAAACGCTTCTTGAGATTTTATCGCCCAACCTGTAATGTGACCGGAATCTTCCATCAAATCGCCGTTGTAAAGCGGAGGATTTTTTTTGACCAAGTTTCCAGTTTCTTCAATCAAGATTTTTTGAGAATCATTTACAAGCAACATAATGTGCGGACTTTCCAAAGCGGCACCTTTTCGAATTTCCTTTCGTGGCGGAATTCGAGAAACAATAGTTGCTTCTGTTGCACGAATTTTTGCTTTGTTAAAAGGTTTCCATTCATAAGAATCCAAATCAATCGCAAGAACTAAACCTTTTCGCGTTCTGCCGTAAGAAGTTTTTCGCTCAAGATAAATAAATTCACTTTCTTCATCATCAAAAATATTATTTTTCAAATAATCGTTCATAGTTTTGTGGATTTTTTGAATCCGATTTGAAGTGTCGTTTCGTCCAAGATAAACTTCTGGCAAAATCAAATTTAAAGTTGAAGGCTTGTCGCCAACATTTTTTGCAACTCTTTCCCAATAATTTTCGTCTTGTGTATATTGATCGCAAGCAACAACGCACCAAGTTTTTAAATCTTTATTTTTAGGTAAAAGGATTTTAGGAATTTTTATTCCAAACTGTTCAAAATTTTTCATCATAAAAAAAAGTATATTTTAAAAAAAATAAATGTGCTATAGTAAAAATATGGCAGATTTAAGTTTTCAGCAAAAACAAAAACAAGCACAAGTTCAAGTTTTAACACAAAAGCAACTTCAATCCATAACTTTGCTTTCTTACAGTGCGGATTCTTTGCGAGAAGAAATTTATAAAGTTGTACAAGAAAATCCTGCACTTATAATAAAAAAAGACAAACTTGCGGATTTTTCAAAAACTTCAGCGAAAATTTCTCAAAACGGACAACTTGCGAGCGACAATTTTATGGCTGCCTTAGAAGCAACTCCAGACGAGCGACAATCTTTAACTGAACATCTTTTAGAGCAATTCAATGTTTTAAAATTAAGCGAAAGCGAACAAAAACTTGGAAAATCTTTAATTTACAATTTGAATGACGAAGGATTTTTTATACTTGCACCAAGTTCTTTGCTAGACAAAAATGATTCACTTCAAACAAACGAAATGCTTGAAAAAATCATCAAAATAATACAAAACCTTGATCCTTGCGGTTGTTGTTGTGCAAATTCTTTTGAAAGTCTTTACGTTCAAGCAAAACAAAAAGAAAATTGCCCAAAACTTGCACTTTTTTTGCTCGACGGACATTACAAAGATTTTTTAGACACAACAAAACCTGAAAGAATTTTAAAAAAAATACAAGAATATAAAGCTCAACGCGAAAAACTTTTTGGCGACACAGAATTTACTCAAAAATATCCAAATTTAATTTTGACAGAAAATGAAGTTGAAAAAGCTGTTAAATTTATACAAACTTTGGATCCTTTTCCCGCAAGAAATTTCACAAATAAAGACACGCATTATATTTCGCCAGATGTTTATGTAGAAAAATTAGACAACGCTTTTCCACAAGAAACTAAAGATGACTTTGCAAAAGGAATTGTTTGCACAGAAAATGCAGTTTACAAAGTTCACACTGCAAAAGATGTAGATCTTGTTCCGCAAATAAATCCTGAATTTGAGCATCTTTTAAAAAACAAAAACTTGTCGCAACAAGATAAAACTAATCTTGAAAAAAAAATCAACGAAGCAAAAGATTTTCTTGATGCACTAAACTTTAGGCAAAGCACAATTCTTTTGGCAGCTGAACAAATTGTAAAACTTCAATCAGAATTTTTTCTTAAAGGGCCAGGAAACTTAAAACCATTAAAACAAACAGAACTTGCACAAAAATTAAAAGTTCACGAAACCACAATTTCCAGAATGGCAAACAGCAAATATTTAAATTGCGAGTGGGGACTTTTTGAAATAAAATATTTCTTTTCAAACGCAATTTCTCGAACCACAAGTCTTACTCAAAACGAAATTCAAGAAAAAGCAAAAAATGCTGGCACTGACGAAAAAACTTTTCAAAGTTCTGATTCAGTTAGCCGCGACAATGTCCTTTTTGAAATCAAAAAAATTTTATCTGAACACAAAGACGACAAAAAAAATTTAAGCGATCAAAAGTTAAGCGACATTCTTGCCGAGCGAGGAATAAAACTTGCTCGCAGAACCGTTGCAAAATATCGAAATCTTTTAAACATTCAGTCAAGTTACGATCGTTAAATCTTAGCACACAAAAATCCGCAAATAAAAAAAGACATCTTCGTCAAAAAAGATGCCTTTAAATAATTTTTCTATATAAAATAAACTGTAAACTTAAAAAGTTTTAATTCACTTAGTTATGTTCTTGAATTTTTTCCTTTTCCTTTTTAACTTTTGCGTTCAAAACATCAATAAGTTTATTCATTCCAGCAGCAAAATCATAATCATCACTTGTAACGTGGCCATTTGCTCCCCATCTAAAATTTACAGTTGCATCAAAGTAAAATTTTTTATCTTCCTTAACGCGCAGAATCACATCAACAATAAGATTATCAGCGTAATCCAATTTCTTAAGTTTTTCGTTAATGAGTTCTGTTTGATCTTTATTCAGAGTAAAACCCTGAGCAGATATTGATTTTGTCATATTTAGTCCTCCTGAATATCAGTTAAGTTTTTTAGAAATTTTAATCTTTCAAAAAAAATTTCTTATCTTTTTAAAGTATACAACAGATTTCAAAAAAAGCAAAAAATTAAATGCAAAAATTTTGACTTTTCTAAAAATTAAATCGCCTTTAAGTAAATCAAAAATCCAGAAAAATCACTTTTTAGTCTCTCGATTTTAAGTCCCAAATTCATCAGCGTTGAACCAAAAAGCGAAAACTTTTCTAAGGAATTTCCTAAAGAATCTTGCATTTGAATTTCATATTTTTTATTTTCATCAAGTCCCAAAAGTTTTACAAAACGCGATTTTAAATTTGCTCTGTTCAAAACTTGAATTGAAAAAACAATCGCTTCATTTTTATTTTTGCTCACACATTCCCAAGTGTCAAATTGATGATTTTTGTTTGCACTTTCGATTCTAAAATAATCGCCAAACATAACAATCGGATTAATTTTTTTAAACATTTCAATTTGCTTAGGAATTAAATTTTTTTCGCTTTCAGAAAGTTTTGTGATGTCAAGTTCGTAACCAAAAGTTCCGCTTAACGCAACAAATCCGCGAGTTAAAAAAGGCGTTGTTCGTCCAACTGTGTGATTCGGGCAAGCGGCAACATGACTTCCCATAGAGCTTAACGGATAACACAAAGAAGTTCCTTCTTGAATTGCCAAACGTTCAATCGCATCACAATCATCACTTGTCCAAATCTGCGGACTGTAATAAAGCATTCCAGCGTCAAAACGAGATCCGCCAGCGCTACAATTTTCAAAAAGCAAATTAGGAAAATCATTCAGCATTTTTTCTTGCAAAGCGTAAACTGCCAAAACGTAACGATGAAAAATCTCCCCAGAACACTCTCCATAAAAAACAGAACTTCCAACATCAGTTAAAGTTCTGTTCATGTCCCATTTTACATATTCAATATTTGCACTTTTTAAAATTTTATAAACACAAGAATAAACATAATCAAAAACTTCAGGATTTGTAATGTCAAAAACATATTGTGCTCTTGCCAAAACTGGCTCTCTTCCATCAACTCTTAAAATCCAATCAGGATGCTCTGAAAAAATTTTAGATTTTTTGCTGACCATTTCAGGTTCAAACCAAATTCCAAACTTAAGCCCAAGTTTATTAACTTCGCTAACCAAATATTTTAGTCCGCCCGAAAGTTTTTTTTCGTTTACGGTCCAATCTCCAAGCGAACTTGAGTCATCATTTCGCTCGCCAAACCAACCGTCGTCCATAACAAGCATTTCAATTCCGCAAGCAGCCGCTTCTTTTGCAATCGAAAGCAACTTTTCTGTGTCAAAATTAAAATAAGTTGCTTCCCAGTTGTTAATCAAAATTGGACGCATTTGCTTTGCATATTTTCCGCGGATTAAATGATTTCGCCACAAATCGTGATAAGTTCGAGACATTTTTCCAAAACCTTCATCGGAATAAACAAGTGCGACTTCTGGACTTTCAAATTCTTCGAGCGACTTTAAGTTCCACAAAAAATTTTCAGAATTTATTCCGCTAACAATTCTTACGCTTTCAAACTGACTAATTTGTGCTTGAGCAAAATAGTTTCCGCTGTAAATAAGAGCAAAACCGTAAACTTCGCCATTTTGATAATTTGCATTTTTTGAACTTACAGCGAAAAAATTATTTTCTTGAGAACTCGTTTCTCCGCGCGAAGAGCAAATGTTCATTCTTCCGTGGAAAAGCGGAGTTTTTTCAATGTGACGTTCGCGAGCCCACGCTCCATAAAGCGAAACAAAATCCCAAGAATTTTCCTCTGGATTTTCAAGCGTTAAACTCGAAGAATAAATTTTTTTGATTTTTAAAACATTTTTTGAGTGATTTATAATTTTTACACTTTTTATAATCGCATCAACATCTTCAAAAACAGAATAATAAAGTTGAACTTCAAAATTTAAAACCTTGTCTTCAAGTTTTATAAGTAAAGTTTTTGATTTTTGCGTGGGACTGGCGGTTTTTGCAACAGAACTCGCAGTTTTGACAGCGAAGTTTTCGCTTGTTGCAGTCAAGTTGCCACTTGTCGCAGAAAAGTTTGCAGTTTCGCCTGAAGAACTCGCAGTTTTGTCGCCAGAACTGGCAGTTCCGCCAGCGAAGTTTTCGCTTGTTGCAGAAAAGTTTTCGCTTGTCGCAGAAAAGTTTTCGCTATTTGCAGAAAACTTGCCGTCGCAATCAGCGTCGCCACAATCAGCACAAAAAGTTTGCGGCAAAGTTTTAAGTTTAGGTTTTGAATCCAAAATTTCAAATCCAGAATATTCAAGTTCGCAAACATTCTGATTTTTTGAGTTTAAAACTTCCAAGCAAGATTCTCTGTAGTCGCCACGTCCGCCAGTCGGAAATTCCCAAGGAAACGAATCGTTAAACGTAAGTTCTTCGCGTGCATTTTTTGAAGGAACAAAAGGATTTTCGTCAAGCCTAAGTTTATATTTTAAGTCGTCATTCACATTCAATTTTTTTCCGTAATAAATGTGACCCAAATATTTTTTGTCAGCAATTCCCATATAATACGCGGAATTTTTTGTTTCAATACAAAAGACTTGTGTTTTTTCGTTAAAACTAATGTTCATAATTTCTCCCAAAGTGCGACGATTTTTGCAACTTTTTAATTTTCTGATTTTAATTGCTCATTTTCAAAAATCAATTTCTATTATTTCAAAATTCAAGTTAAAAACAAGTGCCAAACAATTTTTTATTTTTGATTGATTGATTAGTTCATCGAACCATTGGAGCATATTTTCCTACTTGACACTTTATTCAAAAAAACAAGACTTCGCCCAAAACCAAACCCGCTCGTCAGGGTTTCGGCTAATCGCCTACATTCTCTGCAAAATTAACTGTCATTTTAGAACTTGTGGTTGGAGAAATTGTCAAACCATCAGAATCTGTGGCTTCAAAAAAAAATTGCCGATTTCGCAGAGAACGCTCCTTACGTCGCGCCCTTATGATCGGGGCTAAGTCCTCTGCAAAGTTTTGTTATTTAAGAATTTGCGACTGATGAGCCTGTCGAAACATTGGAGCATAGTTTTCAGATTGACACTTAGCATACATTACTTTATTGACTGATATTAAAACAAAAGATGGCGACAAGGACGTCGCTTTTCTTAAGAAGTAAAATCTTATTTATAAAAGTATCACGAGATTTTGCATAAAACCTCGCAAGCAATCTCGGGTTGCACATTCTCGTAACAGACACGATGTCGAAGTTCTTGTTCAAAAACATTCAATAAAGTAAAATATAACAATTAGTTATAAAAAAAGAGGCAAATATGAATTTTCTTGAAGAAGCAAAAACGTTAGGTTTTGACATAGACAGTGCACTTGACAGATTTATGGGAAACAGCGAATTGCTTGAAAAAATGATAAAAATGCTTCCGTCGTCGGTTTATCCTTCGCGTTTTGGCGGAAAGACAGAAGATGATATGGAAGTTCTTTCATGTATTGAATCTGGAGATATTCAAACTGCCATTGCAAAAGCTCACACTTTAAAAAGCATTATGGGAAATCTTTCTATAAATAAACTTTACTTGCCTTACACAAAAATTCTCGACTTACTTAGAAACGGCGAAACTCAAGCAGCATTAGAACTTACTAAAAAAATAATTCCTATTCAAGAAGAAGTAATTTCTAAAATTTTGGAATTGAGTAAATAAATTTTTTCTGATATAATCCGAACATAAATTAAGTTTTGCCGCAATAGCTCAGTTGGTAGAGCACTTCCCTCGTAATGAAGAGGTCAACAGTTCGATTCTGTTTTGCGGCTTTTTTTTTAGAAATTTGCAGAAAATTTGTCATTCCGAATTGATTTATAAGTGGTCGATGAAAAAGCCCCATTTTGTGTCATTGTCGGACTTAATCCAACAATCTAAAATCTTAACCTTAAAGTTTTGCATTTTCAACATCAACACTTTTGTTCAAATCCACATTTTCAATTTTTTCTGATGAATTAAAACTCTCTGTAGCAAGATTTTCTTGTTCGTCTAAAGAACTTTCAGTTTGGCTTAAATCTTCAGTTTTACTTGAACTTTCTGAAGCAACTTGTTTGTCGCCCGTCAAGTTTTGAGCATTTTTCTTTGCTTTTTTAAGTGCCAACTTTTTTTCAATCGATTTTGAAACTGGTTTTGAAATTTCAACCGTCGCTACAGCAATCAAAGTTGAAACTACAAATCCGCCAAGAACATCTGTTGGATAATGAACGCCAACGTAAAGGCGCGAAAGTGCAATCAAAGTCGCTAAAATAATTGCTGGAATTCCGTAGCGTTTTTTCATCGTCATCAACATAACCACAGCAACGCTAAAAGATGCCGCTGTGTGTCCGCTTGGGAAAGACGCATCGCCCGGTTCTTTTGTAATCAAAATAAGGTCAGGAATTGCAACGTAAGGTCGCGTTCTATTTACAAGATTTTTCAAAATTATATTGTTTACTAAAACTGTAAATCCTAATGAAATCAAACATAAAAGTCCGGTTTTTCGCGTTTTTGGAATAATCAGCAAAACTATTGTGACAACAATCCATAAAATTCCGCCGTCGCCCAGCGATGTAATAAATTGCATAATTGGATCTAAAATCGGATTTCTAAGATTATTTTGAATCCATAAAAGAATTTGTGCTTCCATTTTTTCCTCCATTTTTTAACTTTTAAATATGATCTTTATAACGCTCGGCTGTAATTACGCCATCTTTAACGTTTAGTTTGCAAATTCTTGCATTTCTTGCATCAAAAGACGAAGCTCCCAATCCATCATTATAATCTCGTGCATGATAAATTACGTACCATTGTCCATTTTCTTTTATCATTGAATGATGACCAGTTCCTTCTTCAAAATCATTTGCACAAATAACTGGAGCATAAGTATGTTCATTTGGATATTTTTCAAATTTGATTTTTCGTAAATCAGTTTCTTGAGTTTTAGCACGAGCATAACCAATATAATAAGTTGGCTGTTCAAAGCAATTTCCTGAATACATAACGTACTGCCAATCGCCTTCCTTAAAATAAAACGCTCCTTCAATCGTGTGCCAATGCTGACCTTTTTTAAATCGATCTCTTTGGAAAATTTCTTCATCTAAAGTTGGCTCAACTACGCTAACAGGTTTTCCTTCTGCGTGATAAGGATCAATCAGTTTATCCACAACAATGTAAGTTCCTACACGTTCACCTTCAAAACGATTTGTTGAATAAAAAATAAAAAGTCCACTTGGCGTTTTTACCACATGAGAATCAATCGAAAAAGGATGCAAAAGTTGCTTTGTGTTTGTAAAAGGTCCCAGCGGATTTTCTGATTCGCTTACATGCATTGCACCTTTATGTCCCACAAGGTCAGGTTTGTCTGTATCAATTTCAATCGAATTGTACATATAAAATTTTCCGTCAAGTTCAATCACACTCGGAGCCCAAAATTCAAAATGATTTGGAAAACTCAAAACTTTGCCAGCATAT
>CAZLXK010000065.1:0-11118 GCA_964563305.1 uncultured Treponema sp. | reverse complement strand
CATCAGTTGTATTTTCGCTGATTTCTTTTGCAAGTTCAATAATTTCAAAAGCGTATTTTTCTTTGCCTTTTTGAAGTAAATTTTTGTAAATAGGATAATTTAAACTCATTCCAATAAATCCAAAAATTCCAATCACGATTCCTAAAACAAAAATTAAAGTTGAGCCGTTTCCGATAATTTTCATAGAAAGGCACATTCCAAGTCCTGCAACAAGTGCCGTAAAAATTCCAAAAGTATAAGCAAAAATATTTGCAGGAAGTTTTGCTTTTGCATCGAGTTTTTTTAGAGCCACAACTTTTGATGTTTTTTTTGGTGAATATTCGTTTGCCAAATGCTCAGCGTAAATTTTGTCTGTATCAATCATTTTTTTATCCGTACAAGGTAATTTCGATAAACGCAACCACCGCATTTCATTTTTTTTGGGCAGTCCAACACTTTTTTGGAGGTTTTCTAAAAATTAAATCTGTAACCAGCGTTCATAAAAATATTTCGTCGAGCATAAAGTGTTCCTTCTGTTCCTTCTATTTTTACTTTTGTTGCGGCAAAGTCGAATTTATAGCCAGCACCGCAAATTATTTTTCCGCGTCCAATTTCGAATATTCCGTCAAGTCCTGCCATTCCGCCAAAAACTGGAGATACAAATTTTGCGTCATAAGACTTTTCTTGAATTTTGACATTTCCAGAAAGTGCGAAAGAAATGTACGGTCCAACATAAAAATCCATTGAAACTCTTGGAGAAAACTTTTGCTTGTAACCAAAAAGCAGCGGAATATCTAAAGTCATTACTGAAATTTTACAATCGCTTACTGACGTTGTTCCAATTGTATAATCTTCGTAAGTAAACTTAAATCCGTTTCCAACGCCGTTATTAAAAATTATATCAGCACAAGGTCGAATAAAAAATGATTTGTCTTCTGCAAGATTAAAATCAATTTGAGTTTCGATTTCAAAACCACCAGTTAAATTTGGAATTGAATCAGTTTCGCCATAAAGTTTTTTAAAATTTCCTGCACGAAGTGCACCAAAGTTTCCACCAGCTAAAATATTTGCACCTAAACTAAAATCAACATCAAGTGCAAAAACTGAACTTACACAAAATCCTAACGAAAAAAGTGTTATACAAATTTTTCTTAAAATCTTTTTCATTTAAAATCTCCTTAAAATTGAAATTTTTGTTTTGATAATAAAAAAATAAATTTGTCGCTAAAAAAACTGAACAACAAAATTCTTAAAAAATGTTGATTTGTAAAAAATTTAAGATTGTTCACGTAAGACTTTGCTTTTTGTGTTAAACTTTTCAAAAAGGACTTTAAAATGGATTTTAGATTCGCTGAGAGAAAAGATGTTTCGCTGATTTTGAACTTTATAAAAGAACTTGCCGCTTATGAAAAAATGTTGGACGATGTCGTTGCTGATGAAAAAACTTTAGAACATTGGATTTTTGATGAAAAAAAAGCGGAAGTTTTGTTTGTGCTTTATAACGGAAAAGAAGCAGGATTTGCAGTTTTTTTCTATAATTTTTCAACTTTTCTTGGAAAAGCGGGAATTTATCTTGAAGATTTGTTCGTAAAGTCGGAATATCGCGGAAAAGGTTTGGGAAAAGCACTTATGAAAAAAATTGCATCGATTGCAGTTGAAAAAGATTGCGGTCGTTTTGAATGGTCGTGCCTTGACTGGAACGAACCGAGCATTGAATTTTATCTTTCACTTGGAGCCGAAAAAATGGCAACTTGGTCAGTTTTCAGACTTTCAGGCGATAACTTAAAAAATCTTGCAGAAAAATAATTTTTTTTGAAAACTTGAGTTTGGAGATTTTGATGGAAAGTTTTAAAATACGAAAATGTGAAAAAAAAGATATTCCAGTTCTTCGTTCTTTGATTTTAGGACTTGCTGAACACGAAAATCGTCCTCAAGATGTAACTGGAACTGAAGGCGAAATGTCTTATTGGCTTTTTGAGCGAAAAATTGCGACGGCACTTCTTGCAGAACTTAACGGAAATTCGATTGGATACGCGATTTATTATCCAATTTATGGCTCTTATTCTGCGGCAGGGAAAATTCATCTTGAAGATATTTTTATAAAACCTGACTTTCGCGACAAAGGTTTTGGGACAAAACTTTTTGCTTATATTTGTTCAGCGGTTCTTGAAGAAGGTTTTAAAGCAATGGAATGGAGTGCACTCGACTTTAACACGGATTCTATAAAATATTATTTAAATTTTGGCGCTAAAAAAGAAAAAGGCAGAACTTACTTTGATTTTTCAGAAGAAAAGATGAAAGCTGTGGCAGAAGAATTTTATAAAACGTAAATTATGTAAATGCGTTAGGGATTGTAGTGGCGTGCGAAGCACGTTCTAAAACGGCGGAAAATTACAGCTTCTAAAACGAATTCAGAATGACATTTATTTATGGCGGTTTCGAGAGGCTCAACCACCATATTGCCGTTTTAGAATGGAGGCGATAAGCCGTAACCGCGAAAAGCCCGACCCGAAGGGGAACGCCCAACGAAGTTCACTTGAAACATCGCACTTCGTACTTGCTGTGAATACTAGAGAACGCCCAAAATAAAAAAAAAAGGAATTAAAAATGCAAACTCAAACTTTAGAACAAAAATCTGAACAAAAAATTGACTTGAGAATTCAGCGAACAAAAGATGCAATCCGCTCAGCGTTTAAGGATCTTGTGATGGAATTGCCATTTGAAAAAATTACAGTTAAGGCGATTGCGGACAAGGCGAGAATTAATCGCAACACTTTTTATCTTCATTACGAAACTGTGGACGATTTGCTTCGCGAAATTCAAACTGACTATCAAACGCGCTACATTGAAACTATAAAAAATTTAAATTACTTAAAAGACACAGAAAAACTTGTGAAAGCGTTTTTTGATTTTATGGAAAGCCAAGACGAGTTCTTTAAGAAAATTACTTGCGACAGTCGATTTGATTACATTAGAAATCGTATGCAAAATAAAGTTATGGCTCACACTTACAAACAAAGTTCTGCACTTTTTGGCGAAAGCGAGGCTGTTCAAAATATAATTCGTGCCTTTAACGGAACAACGCTTTATCTTTACAGACAATGGGTTTTAGACGGACGAAAAATTCCGCTCGAAAAAATGATTTGCCTTGCGTCAACTTTGCTTAAAAATGGAATGAATGGATTTTTAGAAATGACAAAGTAAAATTAAAATTTTTTTTCGCTCAAGTTTAGTTTTGAGAGTCTTCTTCAGTTTCTGCGTTTTCTTCGGTTGCTTCAAGAGCAAACATATCATTTAAAATTTTAAGTCCCGTTTTTGTGCGAAAAATTCTTTTTTTAACTGCAAGAATTGATTTTTTATCAGAAGAATTTTCGTAAAGATTTACAAGAAAATCCGCTTCAACTAAAATCTGATAATCGAGAGAATTTATATTTGTGTAAGTGTGATGATGGGAAACCAAAAACTCAACGCGAGAAATAACTTCTTCAGAAAAACCAAGCGGCTCCATAAGTTTTCTTGCGGCAGCAGGACCAAGTTCTTCTTGCAATTTTCCATTTTCATAACCATATTTTTCTTCGGCAAGTCGAATTCCAATGTCGTGAACATAAGCTGCTACTTCAAGCGTAAATTGTGCGTTTGGCTCTAAGCCTTCTCCTTGAGAAATTAAACGTGCAAAAGAGTGAACTTTTGTAAAATGCTGAATTCTCTTTGGATCGCCACGATTAAAATTTATCATCGCAAGAAAAAGTTTGTTCAATAAATCATCTTTTAAATTATTTTTTTTATCTTTAATTTTATCTGTCATTTCAAGTGCCATAATAATATTTTCTTTTTTTATAATTTTCTTTAATTTGTTATAGATTTTTAAAAAAAATTGGTCAATAAATTCTTAAAACGAAAAATCTGTGTAATCGCATTTTCTGCATTGAGGAAGAGTTTTGTCATTTCCGCCTTTGTGAAAGATTCCCGCCCACTGACAAATTTCGTGAAGAATCGGCACTACGGAAAGTCCGCGTTTGCTTAAACTGTATTCAACGTGCGGTGGAATTTCGTTAAACTGTTCACGCTCAATAATTCCGTTTTTTATTAAAGATTTTAGCGTAGAAGCGAGAACGGCGTCGGTTATGTCAGTGAGTTCTTTTTTTAATTCACTGTAGCGTAGCGTTTTTTTTTCAGAAAGCACGCAGATGATTCTAGAATTCCATTTTCCGCCAAAAATTTCCATTCCATATTCAAGCGGACATCTTATGTCATCTTCAAGTTTTTTTTGATACATACTTTCAATATAAAAATTCTTTTGTAGAATTTCAATTCTCATTTGGGGCTTCCCTACTTGCCTAACGGCAAGTAGGTCGGGCTTTTCGCGGTTTCGCTTTTCGCTCCATTGCGTCGTTCCGCTTTGCTCCACTGTGCAACGTGCCTGCGGCACGCCGCTACAATCCCTAAGCCATTTACTAAGCGATAATTTTTTTACAAAACTTTTTTGTTGTCACTTCCAGGCGTTGTAACAATCACTTTTTCAACTGTAACTAAAAGTGCACCTTTTGCAGTTGCCGCACCTTTAAAAACCTTTTCAACAATTACTTTAAATTTGTCCACAATTTTTCCGCTTGAAACATATTCAGCGTTTCCTTTTATTTGATAACCTTCAAGCGTTTTTGCATCATAAGCAGAAATTGCAATCTTGCCATCATTTTCCGCAATATTTTTGAGCGTTGTGTCAAGAAAAACATCACCAATTTCAAGTTTGCCATCATCAGAAAAGTCCTTAAAAGCAACAGGAACAACATTTGGCTCTCCATTTTTTGAGCAAGTCGCCAAATCCCACATAGAAGAATCCAAAATTTTTTTTACGTTTTCGCTAATCATTTTTAGCCTCCAAGAGTTTTTTTTTAGAACGTTCTAATTTTTTATAACTCTAAGATACATCAGCAACTTTCATAAAGGAAGATATTAGCAAACTTATTAGTAACTAATAAATTTCATAGTGTGAAATTGTTTTTTTTTTAGTTTTATTCAAATCCGCTAGTTAAAAGGCAGCCAGCCATTCTGTATTCGTCAACTTGACATTCAAATCCTCTGCAAACTGTGTGAATTAAAAATGCAACTCGATTTTCGTAAGGACTTTTTAAGTAAAAATCCACGCTTGCACAATAAGCAATTTTTTCGTGAGGAAAATCTGTTGCGTTTGAGTTTGAAGTTACGACTTTTTTCTTGTTATCGCTTCTGACAGCTTCAACTGTAAAATCAACAAATCCAATTTCCGTTTTGCTTTCGCTTTCTAAAACTTTTGCTTGAATTAAAAAATCGCCAAATTTTACTGGAAATTTTTGCAATTCTACTTTTTGCAAAATGATTTTAAATGATGAAAGTTCGTTCAAGATTTCTGGCAAGTTTTGGTTTATTGCGAGATTTAGAGAAACGTCGCCATTTTCAAGTTCACTTTTGTACAAAACTTTTTCAAAAACAATTTTATCAGAAACTAAATCTTGAATTTTTAACTTTGCTAAATGAATTCCCGAACCATCGCTGTAAGATTCTTCGATGTAAGAAATTTTTGAATCTTTTGACCAACCTAAAAAATAATACGCAAACCACGAACTTGGTTTTTGTGAGTTTTCGCTTGAATAAGTTCCTGGCAAGTTTAAAGCGTAATCGTAAATGTTAAGCGATTTTATTTCTTGCGTTTTTTGTGAAGATTCTGCCGATTGAGTTTGTAAAGATTCTAGTTCTTGTGAAGATTTTATTTCTTGCAGTGACTGAAGTTCGAAAGACAATCCGTCTGTTTCAAAAAGAGATTCTGCTTCTTGCGAAAGTTGTGGCTCGTGCGAAAGTTCTACTTCTTGCGAAAGCGATTGTTGGTTTTGTGAAGATTCTAGTTCTTGCAGTAAAAGAGGCGAAGATTCTAAATCAGAAATATTTTTGTCAGTTTTTTTGCACGAAGCGAAAATCAAAATAATCAAAACTTGTGCAAAGAAAATCAATTTAATTTTTTTAGTTTGCGTCATTTAAGAAAGTTTAGCATTTTTTGGGGAATCAAGTCATTTCAAGAGTTGAAACAGCAATCCATTTTTCTTCTCGTCGCTCAAAAATCGTTATGTTGTCTACGTCAAAATCTTCTATTAAATTAAGTTCGTTTAAAACTTCAAGTGCGTCTTTTGAAACACCAGCAGGAATGTCGCGATTTGCAACTGTTAAATGTGGCTGAAAAGGTCGTTTATCTTTTTTTGTGCAAGCAGGCGCGGTTTTAATAATTGAATCAAATACAGCATCGCGTAATTTTGTCCATTTTGGATCTTGAAGAACTTTCGCAAAAATTGTTCTGTCGCCAAAAGAAGCAAAATTTTCGATTCTCGCAGTGAACTTAAAATCATTAAGCTTTGAAATCACATCGCTAAAAATGGCATTTTGTAAATCTTTTGTAGAATATTTTTCGTCAAGATGAAAAGGTGGCACAAGTGTTACGTGAATTGGAGTTTTGTAACCTGACTTGCAACCATATTTTTCGTTCATATAACGCCGGCAATCTTCAAGCGTCGCTGTAATGTCGTTTGGCACAAGCACGCCAATAAAATGTGTTTGCTGAGGGAAATTTTTTGTCTGATTTGTTTGCTTCATAAGTTGATTATAGCACGATTTTTTTTAACTGCTAGAACTGACTTTTGACTTTTGTGCAACTCGCCTAATTTTCTATAATTTCGCCACTTTCGTTTCGTGAAAAATGTTTGAAAAATTCCCAAGCGATTCTTGCGTGGTAAGAATGTGGAATGTGTGCTGCTCCGTCAATCAAAATAAGTTGTGCAAACGGATTTTTGTAGCCAGTTTTGTAAAAGTCGCTCACTGTCCAAGCGATATTTGATTTTTTAACCGCGTTGTTTCCGTAAGGATCATAATCTGTGTATTCTGGAAAGATTTTTTGCGTTTTGTCAGCCTCGTAGCCCCAGAACTGATTTTTGTGATAATCGGGAGATGAAACGTTCATTTTGTTCATTTTAAAAAGGTCGCTAAGTGCAATTTTTTCATCGTCCATAATTTCAAAATCGCCACGAGAATTTTTTTCCGTGTACTCGCACGTTCCCTGCAAAACTTGGAACGGAACTAGAAATCCGTGAGTCGTGTTTCTTGCGCCAACCATCCAGCCGGCAGCGGAAATCGCAGTGATTTTTTGAGGACATTCAGAAGCAAGTGCAACTGAAAGCGCACCGCCGTTTGAAAATCCAGTTGCGTAAACTCTTGACTTGTCAACCGGATATTTTTTTATCGCCTCGTCAATCACTTTTTTGATGTACGGAACTTCTGAATAAGTCGCATAATCATTGTAAGTGGGAGCAACAACAATCAGCTTTTCCTCCGCACACAAGTCAAGCCAGCCGTTTGTAAGAACTTCAGCCTGTGGATTTCCAGTTGTGCAGTTCATCGCAAGCACAAGCGGAACTTTTTCAGATTTATTGTTCAAGTCAACTTTTGGCGAAATGTACGTGAAAATTTCTCCGTGACTGTCAAGTTTCCAGATTTGAGTTTTTACGTTTTGCATATTTGCCTCTGATTTTTTTTGATTTGAGCTTGAAGCGTAACTTTCCGCGCATGAAAAGAAAGGCACGAAAAATAAAAAGATAACTGCAAAAAATTTTAGTCTTCGTTTCATATAATTTTTCCTTGCTTTGCTCAAATGAGTTAGCACTTGTAGTGGCACGAACTCGCAACAAAGTTTCGAGCGAAGCGTTCTAAAACAGTGCTGTTTTGTCACTGCGAGAGGAGAAAACGACGTGGCAATCTGCTGGCACTTGTTGCAGAAAACTGGCGGTTTCCTTAAAACCCGCTAGCAGATTGCTTCACCTGCTATTCGCAATAACGTGAAAGGTTGCCGTTTTAGAATGACATTTATTTATGGTGGTTTCGATATCGCTCAACCACCGCTGTCTTAGTCCGCAGGCTTCCACGCGCCGAGATTTTTTTCCTGGTCGGCGAGCGAAACATTGTAGTAGCGTTTCGTTCCCTCAAGCTTCGCGATTTCCGCCATTTCTTCGTCTGTCAGTGCGAAGTCGAAAATGTTGAAGTTGTCCTTCATATGCGCCGGATTTGTCGTCTTCGGGAACACAATGTTTCCCGCCTGAATGTGCCAGCGCAAAATTATCTGCACGTTGCTCTTTCCGTATTTAGAGCTGAGCTTTGTGAAAACCGGCTCGTTTATCAAATCTTTCGCGCCGTGGCCGAGCGGATACCAGCTTTCAATCACAGTTCCGTATTTTTCAATCCGCTTTTTGAGTGCAGTCTGCTGCCAGTAAGGATGGCACTCAACCTGCAAAACCGAAGGCTTGATTTTCGCCACGCCGAGCAAATCTTCCAAGTTTGATGACTCGAAGTTCGAGATTCCGATCGAGCGGACTTTTTTCTCCGCGACGGCTTTTTCCATGTCGCGCCAAGCGCCTTTGTAGTCGCCGAACTGCTGATGAAGCAAAAGCAAGTCGATGTAGCCTGTGTTCAACCTGATGAGCATTTTGTCAATCGCTGCGGAAGTTTTCCCTTCTCCGTATTCAGAAGGCCAAAGTTTTGTCGTAACCCAGATTTCTGAACGTTCTGCGATTCCGTCCTTGATTGCGCGGTTCACGGCTTTTCCAACTGAACGCTCGTTTTGATAAGCGTGCACCGTGTCGATGTGGCGGATTCCCATTTTGAGCGCGTCATAAACAGCCGTTTCCGTCTCCGGTCCTTCCGGAACCATGTAAACTCCAAGTCCAAACTGCGGAATTTTGTTTCCGTCATTCAATGTGATGTAAGTCTGTGCCATATTTTCCTCCTGAGGTGTTTGTAACCGTCGGTGAAACTTTCCCTCCGACAATCATCAAAACCACCTTTTTATTTCTGTCATTCTGAACTTGTTTCAGAATCTCTTACTTTACAGATGCTGAAATAAATTCAGCATGACAACTTTTTTTTATGCTTAAATTATAATCCGCAATATTTCAAAATCAATGTGCAATTTTTTGACTAATGAAAAATAAGCGACATTTTTTTGAATAATGATAAATAAGTTTCTATAAAATAAGTCGCATTTTTTCACATCGCCTTTGCAAGTTTTGCCACTTTTGTAGATTCTTCGACTTCAGCCTCAGAATGACGCAAACTTCGCTCAGAATTATGAATATTTTGCTCAGAATGACGGATTTCAATGTTTGCATTTGATTCAGAAAGTTTTCCTTTCCAAATCTTTTTTAAGAAAATCATACTTAAAACAAAAATCACAATTTCGCTGATCGGGAAAGCCCACCAAACAAGCGTTACACTTTTTGTCAAAGCAAGCAATGCCGCACTTCCCACAAGAACCGCCGCCTGAACAATGCTCACCACAAGTGCAAGACGGCTTTCGTCGGTCGCCTGAAAAACGCCGCTAGCCATAATCGTAACGCCAGAAATCGTAAGCGTGATTCCAATAATTCTAAACGCCGCCTTTCCAATTTCCAACATCTCGTCTGTTGCAGAAAAAACCGAAAGCAAAAGCCCCGGAATCGTTTCGTACAAAACTGTTCCAAAAAGCATAATCACTGCACTTGAAGCCAGTGCAATTTTTATGACGCGCTTTACACGACCAAACTTTTTTGCACCAATATTGTATGCAACAATCGAAATAAGCGTGTTGCGGATTCCCCAAACCGGAAGAGCGACGAAACTTCTCACGCGGTTGTAGATAATATAAACTGCTGGAGCTACAAGCGAAACTGAAATCAAAACTTGGTTCATTCCAAAAATCAAAAGTGAGTTGATTGAATAAGTAAGCGTTGTGGGAACTGCAATAACTAAAATTGCACCAATCATTTTAAAGTCTGGAAGAAAAGATCGTGCACGGAACGTTATGTCAGGATTTTTCTTGATGTTCAGGAAAAGCCCAATTCCGCCCGCAGCACATTGACTTAAAACTGTCGCGATCGCAGCACCTCTAATTCCAAGAGACGGAAAACCTAAAAGTCCAAAAATCAAAATCGGGTCAAGAACCGTGTTTGTAATCGCACCAGTTAAAAGCATTGTCATTGAATATTTAGTTCTTCCAGTTGCCGAAAGAAGACGTTCACAAAGCGACTGGAGCACAAGCCCAAACGAAAATGTCATCACAATCGAAGTGTAGTCAGTTCCAAGTTTGATAATTTCCTCATTGTCAGTTTGAAATCTGTAAAATGCTTCCGAGCCGAAAATTCCTGCAATCAAGAAAAGAAAATAAAGTGCCGCTGAAAGCAAAAATCCTTGACCCACAACTTTTGAAACGCCTTCAGAATCTTTTTCGCCAAACTTTTTAGAAAGAATCGCATTCACGCCAACCGCAATTCCAAAGGAAAATTCCGTCATCAGTGAAGAAGCAGGCGCGCCGAGTGAAATCGCCATTAAAGCATCGCCACCAAGCCTTCCTACAAAAATCGAGTCCACTATATTGTAAAGCGACGAAACTAGAACCGAAAGCATCATCGGAAGCGACATTGAAAAAAGCAGCCGTCCTTCGCTCTTTGTTCCCATAATGTTCTCTTGTTGTTTATTTTCTAAAGTTTTCATTTAAATCTCCTTGTGAGCGTACGCTAGAAAGTTCGTTGGGCGTTCCCCTTCGCTACGCTTCGGGTCGCTATGTTCGGGGTTCCGCTTTCGCTTCATTCTAAAACGGCAAAATATATTTGTTATGTTGAGCAAAGCGAAACATCTGTTAGAGATTCTTCGCTACACTCAGAATAACAATTCTTTTTTGCCGTTTTAGAACACTTCGTGCCCCTACCAGCGCTAACGCTTTTTAACTTACAGCAAAATAATAAATCACAAGAAACAGTTTTCAATGTGCAAAGTTTTAGCAGATGAAAGATAAGTGGCAGATTTTGCGGAAGTGATAAAAATTTCCACAGTTTCAAACAAGCAAAATCAGCGTATGCTAATAATATAATTCTTAAACTTAAGAAGCCTTGACATATTACTGGGGGGGGGTATAATTCGTTTAGTAAATTATTTTATAAGGAGTTTTTATGGAATCCATTAGTATTGTAACATCACTTCTATTCTTTTATTTAAAAACAAGAATCGATTTTGAAGAAAATTTTATTAAAATTAAAAATCCTAATACAATTCTTGGTTTTATTCCGCTTGGTTCAAAAACATTTTCAATCGCAA
>CAZLXK010000064.1:0-11163 GCA_964563305.1 uncultured Treponema sp. | reverse complement strand
TGGAGGCTTTTCTGCGAGAACCGCCAGTTTCTTGTGCTAAACGTCAGTTTTTCGCGTTAACTGCAAAAAGTCAGCAAAGTTTACGCTTCCATTGCTCTACATTCTTTTAGCAATTTGATAATCGGTAAATGCTGAGGGCAAGTTCGCTCGCATTTTCCGCAACGGACACAATCGCTTGCTTTTCCACGATTTGCAGTTGCAATTCCGTATGCTTGTTTTCCGCCGTCCCAAGATTTAAAGTTTACTTTTTGATTTTCTACGGCAAAAATTTCAGGAATCGGAATATGCTGTGGGCAACCGTCAGTGCAATAATGGCAAGCCGTACACGGAATCGATTTATCAGAATTTAAAGCAATTTGTGCTTGGCGAATAACTTGTTGTTCTTGAAGCGAAAGTCTCTTAAAGTTTTTCATATAAGACAAATTGTCTTCCATTTGCTGCGTGTTTGACATTCCAGACAAAACTGTAATAATTCCGTCCATTGAAGCAACATAACGAATCGCCCAAGATGCATAAGAAAGATTTTCGTCTCCGCTGATTTTTCGACCTTCTTCATCAAAAACTTTTTTTACAGCAGGAATTGGATTTGCCAAAGCACCGCCTTTAATTGGTTCCATAACCGTAATCGGAACTTTATGAGACTTTGCAATTTCGTAGCAAGCACGAGACGCAACTCCAGGATTTTCCCAGTCAGCGTAATTTATTTGCAGTTGAATAAAATCCACATCTGGATGCGAAGTTAAAAGTTCTTCAAGCAAATCTGGATCTCCGTGGAAAGAAAATCCATAATGTTTTATTAAACCTTTTTCTTTAAGTTCTTTTACAAAATCCCAAATGTGATATTCGTCATATTTTTTATAATTATTTCTTTGTAAAGCGTGCAAAAGATAAAAGTCAAAATATCCAGCACCAGTTCGTTCCAAACTTGTATAAAATTGTTGTTTTGCACTTTTTTCATCGTGACACTGAAGCCAAGCACAAAGTTTTGTTGTAAGCGTAAATTTTTCTCGCGGATAACGGTCAACTAAGGCAAGTTTTGTAACTTTTTCAGACTCGCCATTATCATAAACGTAAGCCGTATCAAAATAAGTTCCGCCTGACGCAATAAAATCGTCAACCATTTTGCTAGTTTCTTGAACACTAATAGAACCGTCAGCGTTTTTTGGAAGTCGCATTAAGCCAAATCCAAGTTTAAAAATATTTTTTCCTAAATAATTTCCATAATCAGCCATTTTTTAAAATCTCCTTACACTTATAATATTATGAAAATTTTTTTTGATGTAGGCAGTTTCTCGAAGGACTGTCTAAAAAAATAAAACACGGTGGTTGGCAATGTCGAAACCATCATATGTAATATTATAGTCATTTCGACAAGTGGCTATTGAGCATTGTCGAAACACTCAATGACCACTCATGTCACTATTTTTTATTTAAGATTCAGCTTCTTATAAAACAATAAAAACTTACTGCACTTCAACCAAGCGATAATGTCTTGTACCTTTTCCAAGTCCAACTTGCTCAGCGTATTCCAAAGTGTGTCTGCCTTGTCTGTCTTCAATTCTGTTAATTAAAGATTGAGCCGAATCGCCAACAGAATTTTTGTAAGAATAAATCATATCGATTCCAGCCTGATCGATTGCCAAAGGATCAGTTGAAGCCAAAATTCCAATATCGCGAAGTTCTGGTTCGTGCGGATGTCCGTCGCAATCACAATCAATAGAAATACGATTCATTACACTAACAAATGCAATTCCTTGCTCGTTGCCCATATAATCACAAGCCGCTTTTGCAGTTTCAGCCATTGATTCAAGGAAAGGAATTTGACTTCCCATAATAGAACCAGTTGTTCGAGTTCCGCCAGAATGAATTAAAACTTTGCCAGAATCTCGAGTGCTACTTCCGCTTCCAAATCCAATCGAAAGATTTTTTATAGCACCGCCAAATCCTGCCATTGCGTGTCCCTTAAAGTGATTCAACACAAGATAAGAATCGTAGTTTGCAAAATGTGAACCAACAATTGCATTTCTTATTCTTTGATTTTGATTTCCAGAAACAGAAACTGGAAGTTCCATTGTTCCATCTTCATCAAGTAAATCAAAAGGAGCAATGTCTAAAAATCCGTGATCTTTTACAACTTGTTTGTGCATTGCATTTGACGCACGACTTCCGCCGTAAGCAGTATTACATTCAACAATCGTCGCACCAAGTTCATCATGCACAAGTTTTCCAATCAATGCGGGACGCAAATAATTTGATGAAGGAGGCTCGCCTGTACTAAGTTTTACTCCAACTTTTCCGTGTGGCGTCCAACCCATCGCTTTGTAAACCTTAACAAGACTTTCTGGAGTAATTTCGCGTGTAAAGTAAACGACTGGAGCATTTACATCATCAGTACGATATTCAAGTTTTTCAACATCAAACTGATCATTTGAAGAAATTCTGCTTGAAACATTAGAATTTGTTGCAGAAGAAGCTGCAGAATTTTTTCCACTTGCACATGCACTGAACAAAATCAGAAACAAAACAAGTGGTACAAATAAAATTCTCTTTTTCATTTTAATTTTCCTTTTTTACTTTTGATTTTTCCCGAATAAACAAAAACGCAAAAACCGCAAGTCCTAAAGCCAAAATTATAAATCCTAGAATTGTGTCAGAAATGCTAATGTCAAAAAAACTTTCTCCTCCCAAAACTGACGCAACTCCGTCTACGCTCCACATTAAAGCCGCTGCCCAAAACATCAAAAGTGTTGTAAAAAAACTTTTTCGTTCTTGTCCCTTAGATTTTGAAACTGCCCACAAAACTGTAAAAATTAAAGCTGCCAAACTTGTCATTATCAAACACATTAGGCAAAACTCCGCATTTCAGTTTGCAAATTGACCTTTTTGTTTTTTCGCAATTTCTTTACAAGTGATGAAATTCCGCATCCAATTCCCCAAACCGCCGTTACAAGAACTGCCATTGCAACTCCAACTGTCGCCATTTCGTGAAGCATTACAGGAATGTCCGCTGGATTTTTCATTGCTGAAAGGAAAGGTGGAATAAACGAAATTTCTCCGTGATAAAAATGTTCAGCCGCAAGTAAAAAACTTCCGCCGTAAAGCATTTTTTCCAAAATTCCAAGTTTTTCTTTTACTGATTCGATTTTTGCTAATTTTGATTCTGAAACAACATCTTTTGCACTTTTTCTTAGCAAAATTTTCTTAGAAACTGTTACAATTACAGCTTCAGCCAATGGTACGGTAAAACATGCCATATTTTTCCTCCTAATTTTTTTGTGATTAAACAATTTCGAAGTGATTTTCGATTTTATTCAATCAACACTTTTTATATTTTATCGCTGATTTTTTTACTTCAGCGAAAATATCTGTAGAATCACAATAATTTTTTGCACAAATCTGAAAGTTCACTAAAAATTGTATAAAAAGACTTTCCACTTTGACTTGTAATTTTTGCAACATCATCATATTCTGGCAAAACTCTATTAACATCAAATCCCCAAACTTTTTTTGCACGAAATTTTCCGTAAGGCGACTCAAGTTCAAGTTCTTTGCGATTTAAAATTGTTCGCTGCATAACGCTTCGTCTAATTCCAATCGTTGTTGTATTTTGAAAGATAATTTTTTCGATTTTAGGGCGAACGTTTTCTGTGCAAATTACAGTTAGCAAATATGCCGGTCGATTTTTTTTCATAAAGCACGGAATGTAATTTACTTCAAGTGCTTCTTGCTCAAAAAGTTTTTCCATAACAAAACCTAAAGTTTCGCTTGTGCAGTCGTCAATGTTTGTTTCAAGTTTGATGATTGTGTTTTCGCTGGCTTCGCTTATGTTAGTGGAAGTTTCGCTGGCACTAGTAGCGGTTTCTTCTATTAAAACTGCACGCAAAATACTTGGTCGCTCGTAGGTTCGTTTTCCCGCTCCAAGTCCAATTTTTTTTATTGTAAATGTCGAAGGCAAAATCTTATCAGTCATAACTGCTGCCACAAAAGCCGCTCCAGTTGGCGTAATAAACTCGCCTTTATCTTTCATTATATGAAGCGGAAGTTCATATTTTTGAACAATATTCGCCACCGCTGGAACAGGAATTGGCAAAATCCCATGTTGACATCGCACAGTTCCAGTTCCTTCATTCAAAATCGGAACAAAAACACGATTAATTTTTAGCGAATCAAAGCAAACAGAAAACGCAATCACATCAACAATCGAATCAATCGCCCCAACTTCGTGAAAATGTACCTTGTCAACTGGCAAATTGTGAGCTTTACTTTCCGCTTGAGCAATTATCTCGAAAATGTTTGAAGCCAAAGCTTTCGCTCTAGAAGTCATTTGAGTTTTGTCTATTATTTCAAGAACGTCGCTGAGATTTCTATGCTCGTGATGATGATGCTCGTGGTGATCATCGAAATGGTCTTGGTCATTGACCTTGTCGAAATGACTTTCAGAATTATTCTCTTCATTATGGCGGTTTCGACTTTGCTCAAAATGACTTGAAGTTTCTTGTCCAAACAAATATTGCATGTCGTGGTCGTGATTTTCGTGTTCAGAATCCAAAATCACATTAAAATCGCAACAATCAATTCCGCTTTTATTTACTCGTTTTATTTCAGTTTTAAATCCTTGAGCCGGAATTGAATCTAACGCGTTTTGCAAAGCAATTTTGTCTGCACCAAGATCAAGAAGAGAAGCAACTGCCATATCGCCAGAAATTCCGCTACTACATTCAAAATACAAATCGTTCATTAACTTTTCCTTATAAAACTGAAATTTAGCATTTTCAAAGTTCGTTTAAGTTACACTTTGTAACTAATTCTTAGTTTAAATCATAATATTCAACTAGTCAATTTTTTTACGTCTTAAATTGCCGTTTTCTGCAAGTCGGTTAATTTGAGTGGCAATGTAACCCGCGCCGTAACCGTTGTCTATGTTTACTACGCTGATTCCATTGGCACAAGAATTTATCATCGTCAAAAGTGCAGAAAGTCCGCCTAAACTTGCACCATAACCAACAGAAGTAGGAACCGCAATCACGGGAACGCTCACCAAACCGCCAATAACGCTCGCAAGCGCACCTTCCATTCCAGCGATTGCCACCACACAGTTCGCTTCGTTTAACAAATCAACTCTTGAAAGTAAGCGATGAATGCCTGAAACGCCCACGTCATAAATACGATTTGCCTTGCTACCAAAAAATTCGATTGTTTGAGCCGCCTCTTCTGCCACAGGAATGTCTGCAGTTCCAGCCGTGCAAACCGCAATATTTCCAATTAAATTTTTACTTTTTTCTGATTTTTCTTGATTTTTTACAGTGATGATTCTTGAAACTTCGTCATATTTTACAGTCGCTTCGTCATCAACAAATTCTGATGGTTCGATAAACTCATCAGCCACAAATTCAGAATGACTAAATTTTTCTTTAAACGCTTTTTTTACAAGTTCTGCTTGTTCAATCGACGCACGAGTTCCCATAACTTCGCCATTTTTTTCGTAAAGTCGCAAAAAAATTTCTTTTAGAAAATTATCTTTTTTGCCTTCACAAAACACAACTTCGCTAAATCCAGTTCGATTCATTCTGTCAGTGTCGAGTTTTGCAAAGTTCAATTCATCAAAACCATTGTCCATTTTTCCCTTCTAGTTTTCAAAGTTATGTTGAGCGTCAACTTTTTCGTCATGTTGAGTGTAAGAGAAACATCTCTTCATCAACAGATTCTTCGGCTCTGCCTCAGAATGACAAGTCCGCTAGCAAAACCGCCAGTCCGCAAATCCGCAAAACTAAGCGTTGCCTCGCAAAATCACTTCATTCATCGCTCCAGTTCTGTAACCTTGCAAATCCATTGTGATGTATAAAAATCCAATTTCCTTAAACTTCGCCACAATTTCGCTGTGCAAAGAAAGCAATTTTTCCATTTCAGTAGGCAAAACTTCAATTCTAGCAAGATTTTCTCCGTGAATTCTAACGCGCAACTGCTCAAATCCTTTGTCAAGCAAAAATTGTTCAGCCTTATCAACCATCGCAAGTTTTTTTTCGCTGATTTCTTCTCCATAAACAAAACGCGACGAAAGGCAAGCAAACGACTGTTTTTTCCAAGTTGGAAGTGCCATTTCTTTAGAAAGTTCGCGAATTTCTGCCTTGTAAAGTTTTGCATAACGTAGCGGACTTTTTATGCCAAGTTCGCTAATCGCCTGCAAGCCAGGTCTGTAATCGCCGTTGTCATCCATATTGCTTCCTTCAGCAACATTTTGAATTCCATTTTCCTTTGCCAACGCAATGATTTTTGAAAAAAGTTCTTTCTTGCACAAATAACATCTGTTTTTGGGATTGTGACGGAATTCAGGAATTTCAAGTTCTTCTGATTTTACAAAAATTTGCTTAATTCCGTTCGATTTACAAAATTCTGCTGCTTCATCTGCTTCTCGCTTTGGAAATGAACAAGAAGTTGCAGTTACGGCAATTGCTTTGTCGCCTAAAACATCGTGAGCAACTTTTAGCAAAAATGTTGAATCAACTCCGCTAGAAAAAGCCACCGCCACGCTTTCTAAAGAACGCAAGTACGCTTTTAAATCTTCTAATTTTTCGTGAATATTTTTTTGTGATTTTATATTTTCTTCATTTTCCATGAAATTTTTCCCCAAATTTTAAATTCTAAGTGCAAGTTTGTGTGCTAAGAGCTAGTCGCTGAACAAAACCGCCAGTTCTTGCAACAAAGCCGCCACTTCTTGCAACAAAACCGCCACTTCTTGCAAAACATTTGCATTTCAAAGCAACAAGCACAAAACTTCAACATCACACAGATTCTTCGACTTTGTCTCAGAATGACGAAGCATCGCTTTTACAAAATAAAATTTACCACAAAACCTGTCAAAATCGAAAACAAAATTACAAACGCAATGTAAAGTGCAAAATTTTTTATTCCAAGTGCAATTTTTAGAGCGCCAAGATTTGTAATTTTTGTTGAAGGTCCAGTTAGCATAAACGCCGCAGCACTGCCCGCACTCATTCCTTCACTAAGCCATTGCTGCAAAAGCGGAATTGTGCCACCACCACAAACGTAAAGTGGAACGCCAATAGTCGCTGCCATTAAAAGTCCAAACGCTTCGTTGCCTTTACCAAAAAGTTTAGCCATTGCGTCCGCTGGAACATAACGCTGAAAAATCGCCGAAAGTGCAATTCCCAGCAAAAACATTGGCCCAGTTGCTTTTACGTTTCGCCAAAGATTTTTTATAAAACGCAAAAAAATATTAGGATCTGTGTCGTGATTATGAGGTTCGTCAAAAGATGAAAAGTTAAAATATGATTTTTTGTGATTTTTGCTGGTCGAAGGAAAATCTTTGCTAGTTGAAGTAAAATCTTCGTTAGTTGAAGTTCTCGAAACCACATCAGCCGATGTCGCTCCATTCACAGCCGAAGCAAGCGAAGTCACACCAACAGCCGCAAGTTTTGCCACAGAAGATGCAGACACCACATCACCAACCGCCACTTTCTCCGCCAAACCGCCAGTCCTCAAATCCACTGCAGCCTCAACATCAGCGAAAGTCCCCGAATCAAGCGTCGTCCGAGAAACCGAAGAATCCTTCCTGCAATAAAAAAAGTGAACCAAAAGTCCTGCCACAAGTCCCATTACAAAGCAACTTGCAATTCTAACCGTCAACATCGCTGGCCCCAAAGCCGCAGAATAAATAATCAACTGTGGATTTAGCAAAATGGAACTCATCATAAACGCAGCCAAAAAATCGTCCTTAACGCCTTTACGAGAAAACGCTGCACAAATCGGAATCGTTCCGTACATACAAAGCGGAGAAGCAATTCCCAGTAAACTCGCAAAAACTAAGCCAACAATTCCCGGAATCTTCTTTCCCAAAAATTCCGCTGCCTTATGAATATAATTTTTCGCAAAAACAGAAATCGCTGAACCAATCAGCATTCCCAAAACCCAGTACCAAAAAATCTGTCGCAACTGCAAATCAAAATAATACCAAAGATAAATGGCTTCGCGAGTTATAATTTCTTTCATTTTTAAATTTCCTAAAAGAACTTTCAAAAAATAAGTTACACTTTGTAACCTATTTTAAATATAAATGAGTGAAATTTATTTGTCAAGAAAAGATTTTAATTTCAATTTGGGCATTCCCCTACGCTTCACTTTGTTTCGCTTCGGGTCGCTATGTACGGGGTTACGGCATATCGCCTTCATTCTTCCGCTTTCGCTCCAGAACTCGCTTCGCTCGCCCCTCCCAGCGCTAATGCTAACCGACAAGCGACGCTTTTTTACGATAAACTGGCGATTTTTCTAGCACAAGCGACGTTTCTTAAATCAAAACTGCTAGTTTATCAAGAAACAAATTTGTTTTCTTTTAAGTCAGCGACAACAATTGAATTTTTTCCAGTTTCTTTTGCGTTGTACAAGGCACGGTCGGCTTTTTGAAAAACCATTTCAATCGTACTTTTTTCATCACAAACTGCAATTCCCATACTTGCACGAATTGTTGGAGTTCCTTTCTTTTCATTTGGAAAAATTTTCGTTTCATTTAAAATCGTCAAAAGATTTTCGGCTTTGTCTTTTACAGTTTCTAAATTTTTATCATCAACCAAAATCAAAAATTCATCGCCACCAAATCTTCCCATAATATCTGATTTTTTAAAATTCAATCTTATACATTCGCCAACCATTTCAATTACATGATCGCCTGTAAAATGTCCAAAATAATCATTGACTTTTTTAAAATTGTCTAAATCCAAAATTATCAAAATTTTATTTTTATTTTTTTCAAGAGCTTTTTGTGATTCACGAAAAAATGCTGTTTTTCGCAAAAGGCCTGAAGTTTCATCAAAATCACGTTCTTGTTCGATTTTATGTCGCAAATGGAATTCTCGAATATGAGCTTTTGCATTGTAAAGACTTGGCATAAAACTCAAAAGATAAAAGCAAATTATGTAAAAAATGTCGATTGAAGAATATTGTGGCGATTTATTAAAAACAGAAAGGACGCAAATTGTTGTTCCGCTTAAAAAAGAAACTAAAAAAAATCGTGAAGTTTTTTCAATAAACACAAGCGGAAATCCAAATTCCAAGCAAATATAAATTGTTGCAAACGCTGTAGGATATTGAAAAATTCCTGAATAAACAGAAAATCCGTAAAGAACAAAATAAAAACAGTAAACTAATAAAATTGTATATTTTGATTTTTTGCCCGAAAGTAATTTTGAAAAAAATGCAAGAATTCCTAAAAAAAGCGTAATTAAACCGTAAACTATTGGATGAGCAAAAATTACATCTTCTTGAAAAACTCTGTCGACTATTGAAATAACCGTAAGCAAGAAAAATAATGTGCTTCCGTAAAAAGTGCAAATTGATAAAATACGATTGTCGGCACTGTAAACTTCATCTTTTACACTTTCCCATTCAAACTTAGTGATTCTATTTTCTTGAAAAAAATTTTTAAGCAGTTCATATAAATAGATTTTCAATACCCCCCCCCCGTGTATTAACGCAATTATATAAACATTGACTTAGCACGAAATACATTTGAAACTTTTTAAAATGATATCACGAAAACTAAAGGGAAATATTTTTTTTTGAGAAAATAACAATTTTTTTGTTTTTATACTTTACTAAAGGATTTTGTGGTTTCGACACTGATTAACCATCGGTTCAGAATGACATTTTTTAGATATTACTCCACGTCGTTTTCTAAGTCGCGGATTTTTTTTTGCCGGAACGCCACCAACTAAAGTGTTATTTGGAATATCTTTTGTAACAACCGCACCGGCTGCAACTACAACATTGTTTCCAATTGTAACGCCCGGAAGAATTGTTGCATTTCCGCCAATCCAAACGTCATTTCCAATTTTAATTGGCTTTGCAATTCCTAAATGTTTGCGCCTTCCAAGTGGATTTAGCGGATGATTTATTGTTGCAATTAAAGTTCCCGGTCCAATCCAAACATTGTTTCCCATTTGAACTTTTGCAATGTCTAAAATTGTAACGTTGTAATTTGCTAAAAATTCGTCGCCAACTTCGATGTTTAAGCCGTTGTCGCAGTGAAATCCAGTTAGAACATTCGGATTTTTGCCAACTTTTCCAAACAAAGAGCGAATTGCTTTTTCTTTTGAAGTTCTGTCGCTTGCGTCAATTTTTTCTAAAGCAGCGCAACCTTTTACCGCGTGAATTTTTCGCTCATCAACTTCTGCATCGTTTACATCAAATGGTAAACCTGCATCTAATTTTTCAAGTTCTGTCATTTTATTTTCCTCGTGTTAAATTTTTTCTAATGCTGAAGAAATGTCTATCACCGGAATTTTTGAGTTTTTAAAGTCTTTTAAGTTTTCTGTAACGATAAAATCAAGCGCAGCATTTTCTGCACATTTCATTTGCAATCCGTCTTCAAGATCAAAAAAGTTTGTATCATACAAGACTTCATAAAATCTATCTTCATTTTCAGTGAGAATTGTAAAATTATTAACAATTATCAAAATAAATTTGCGTCTTTGTTCTGGATTCGGATGATATTTTCTCAAGACGTAAAATACATCTGTAAGAGAATGTGATGTAACAAAACCGAAAGTTCCATTCATAATGCATGAAATAACAAGTTTTGCGGCTTCTTCATGTTTTTCGTTTTGCTCTATAAGCCAATTTAAGAGAATGTTTGTATCAAGCAAAATACGCATTGTCACACTCCGTAACGCTCATCGAGATATTCAAGATATTCTTTTTTCGCATCAATATTTTTTACATTTTTTATGCAACCATTAAGTTCGTTAAACAGTTGCATTGTTTCTTCTTTTGACATCTTAGGTTTAGGCTTTTTTTTCTGATTCATTGCGGAAACAACAATTGTTAAAATGCCAAGTTGTTCTTCATAATTAAAGTTTTGAATTTCTGTGCGAACTTTTGTTGCAAAAGCTGTATATTCATCGCGACTCATAAAATCCTCCAAGTAAAAATATAATTCTGTTCAAAATGAAAATCAAACGATTTTTTTAGTCAGCAGATTTAGAATCAACTTGCCTAGCAGCAAGTTCAAAATAACAAGTTTTGTTAGGCAGCAGATTCCCGTGTCGATGCACGGGAATGACAGGTTTTCTGCAAGGAATGTTGATTTTTTTATTAACAGACCCTGATGGTTCGATAAACTCACCAACCACAAGTTCAGAATGAAGTTTTTAT
>CAZLXK010000063.1:0-11216 GCA_964563305.1 uncultured Treponema sp. | reverse complement strand
AAAGCCTCCGAGTAAAGATATAAAGAAATCTTCAAGTCAAGATATAAAGATAATACCGTTAAATAAATAAAAAGTAAAGTGAAATTAAAGATAAATTATATAAAAATTAAATAAAACAATAAAACTTTGTATAAAGATATAAAGAAATAAATATAAACTAAATAAGATATAAAGAAAAATTGTATAAAAAATAAAGAAGAAAAATCACGCACGAGGATTGATTTAGACGCGTTCAAAAAGAAAAGTGATATTGATTTATGTTTGAGCAAAATTCGGTTCGTCTGCGTGGATTTTTGGAATTTAGAAAAAATTGTAGTGAAACGCTGCACTAAAGCTAAATGCATCAGAAGTTTTGATAACTCCCATTTTTAGCTTTTATGCAGCGAAAAAATTAAATTATCTGCCTTACTTGCTCAGAAATATCGCAATTTATTCGGATTAAGCCTTTCTGATTTTTTAATTCTTCATATGATGTAAATGGAAAATAAGTAAATTTTTGAATTTTTGATAATTGGCTATGTAAACCGGCGGCAGTTGCAATGTTGGTTACAAAACTTTCTCCTTCCCTGCTTAAATGCGATCTTATACTATGACCACGAGTCCAAAGCACATTTATTTCATCTTTAGCAATGGTAACTATCTCATTATTTCCAATAATAATTGCTTCAAATGAATTCATACGGAGATAATTCAATATTCCCATCATGCCAGAAACAAGATAACCATATTTATTATAGGTATAAGTAAAATATTTTGAATGTTTCATTTTCTTTCTCCTGTGATTTGATATAAAAAATTTAAGTCGGCTTTTATTTGACAGATTATTTTTTTGATTTGATTGTTGTAGAATGTTTCTGTGGATTCAATTGCGCGCCACGGTTGCCTTGATTTTGGTCATACTGGCGGTTTATTCCACGAGTCCCTTTGTTTGCGTTCTGCATGTTTGCCGTGTTTTCTGCGGGTGTGTAGTGTTTTTTAGATGAAGAACGTTTCATATTTGCCGGATTTTGCGGATTCAATTGCCAGCCGCGGTTTCCTTGATTTTGGTCATACTGGCGGTTTGTTCCGCGAGTTCCTTTGTTTGCATTCTGCATGTTTGACGCATTTTCTGCGGGAGTGTAGTGTGATTTTGCCATAATTTTGGCCTCCTTAGATTGATTTTGTTTTAGAAATGTTTTCTAAAAGCGTTTGTAGGGTAAAGCCAAAAAATCTAAAAACATATACAAAATTCGGGGGAATAATTTTCAGACTAGAAACAGAATTCAAATTGACTTTTATATTAATTATCTTATATTTAAAATATGAGCCAGAAAAAAGAACAGGAATCACTTTATGGAAATGTTTCTCTTGGGCAAATTGTAAAATTCATTGTGGAAATCGTTGGAAAAGATGCTCTTGAATATTTTGATGTAGTTAAGGAAAACACTTTGAAAGATGCATATCAGGAGCGGGGGTCTTATGAAAAATTCAAGGTAGACCCGCAGGATTATGCTTTTCAGTTTACATATGAAAATTCGATTTTTGGAAAAATCTATCAGTTTTTTGAGAAGCTTGAAAAAGATTTTGGCATTAGTGAATATCCAAAAGACTTGTTTATGAATTATTTTACCGAGCAACTTCTTGTTCAAATTGCTAGTCAACGAATTTTTGAGGTAAAACAGTCTGACTTAGTGATAAAAATTGTTTTTGACCAACATTCTATAGATTTACAACAAAATGAATCCTTGCCATTTAATCCGCAATTCAATGATTATGTAAAAACTTTTTCAACGCTGAATTTTTCAGATTTGCTTACTGAATTTCTAAGAAAGATAAGCATGAATCTTGAAGATTTCTATTCAGAAATTAGCAATAGAGTAGAAATTTCTTCAAATGATAAATTAGATTGGTGTCGTCGTTCAATTCAGCGATGCAGAAAAGAAAATATTTTTCCTGCATGGGCAATTTTTTATGCAATCCTAAAATTTGTAAATGAAAATGATGATGAGGAAAAATCGTTTACAAACGGTTTTTTGTGTTTTTATTTTTATCATAATTTCCGCAGTGCCTTGCAAAATATTTCTGTGAAAAAAGAAGTTATTGTGGAATTTGAAAAACTTGTACAGAATTTCAATGAAGTTAATTATAAAGCTTTTTTTGAAAAATATCTTGATGTTAAAAAAACTGGCTTAAATGATAACAAAAAATGGTTTGCATATTTTGATTCTATCCTTGCGAAAAATACAATTGAGAATGTACGCAAATTTCAATTTGATTTGCCACGTCTTCAAAATGAACTGCCTCATTCGATTTCTTTTTGGCAGAATTGGTTCGCTGCAAAGGACTGCGTTTTTAAGTATATGGAAAATGGCAGTTTAAGCGAGCTTGAAAATTCCGTCAAATGGTACAAGGCAGCTTTTAACGATGGAAAATATTTTGCGGGAAAATCTTTGGAGCAGTTCTTGCATGAAGCGATGGCTGTAAGTTTTTATTATGACTGGAAATCAAATCCGAAGCAGACTCGCGACAGAATTCAAAAATCTTCCGAGGGGCATGACACAAAAACACCAATTTCACGCGACACAAATGTTTTTTATGATTTTGCAAATGCTTTCGGCTTTGTCTTAAATAAAAGAGAAGACGCATTCAATTATATTTACCATTGCTGCGAAAATTTCTGGAATGTTTTTCCTCCACAGACAGATCAAGCAAACAAGATGCGTTCTGAGAATTTTCTTGATGAATTAGGAATTCAAATTTCTACTGAAGATATAGAAAAATCAATTACCGAAAAACTTCAGCACGTCACAGATAAAAATATAAATACTCGGCTCTCATCTGAACGCAATGTCGCCTACACTCCGCTTTCTTATGCAATCTGCTGGTGCGAATGGAATTTTGTAAAAGATTTTCTTGACCCGTCAAAATTTCCAAGCCTTGATGTTAATATTCCGAACTCAAACAACACTTATCCTATTTCTGAGCTTTTAACAAAATATAAAAGTGATACTTATTCATCTGTATGTGGCGATCTAAGATACTTAAACAGAACGCTTCCAAGAACTGAAGAAGAATGTTTAGAACTTTTTTCAAAAATTCTTGATAAAACAGAAAAAAAAGTTTTGTCCACAACACAGAGCAATCATCGAAAAATTTCTGTTTTGCAAGAGGCTTTAGAAACATTTGATATGCGTTTCATAAAGCCGGTTGTAGATAAGATGACAGAAAACGGCAACAAGAAATTCTCAAATGATTTTAGAATTTCGGCTGATGAACTTTCTCCGTTGTATTATGCAATTCAATTAAAACATTTTTTTAATACTCCATTTGATGTGTCATTTAATCAGATGATGGCTGGAGGCAATGTACGCTGGGAAAATCTTGCAGTTCCTGGAATGACAAAAGAGCAAAAACAGGCTTATGAAGAAAATGTGTTTTATGGAGATTTAGGAAAATTCACTGATGAAATCTTAAATATAAAAAGAATTACTAGGGCAGAAGCTATAAAATCAGGAAAATTTGAAAAATGTAATAATGAAATTGATGCGGCAATTTCCTTGCTCATAGAAAGAACAAACGATGTTGATACATTCGTTACTTATCCAGACGGAGAAAAACAGCATTTTAGAACAGTGTTGCATACAAATCATGGAACGATTCGTGAAAAAGTGAATCCAGAATACAGACAAGGCATAAACTGTCTTTTTTACGCTGCCGAAGCCGATGACACAGAAACATGCAGAAAATTGATAAATGCGGGGGCAGACGTTAAAAGGCAAATTGGAAAAACGTCTTGTGTTGAAGGTATTTGTTCTCCAAATTCATTTGTATATCGTTTGATTTTTTATAAATCTTGGAAAACTCTACGGATGTTTCTTAAAGAATTCAAGGACAAAGCAAGTCTTGTTATGCACAGAGAAAATTCTGACATAACGCCTCTCGTGTTTTTTATTATGACTGCCCAAATTGAAATGCAGAAAGGAAAATATATGAGTGATTTAGAATTTCGAGATATGATTCATTATTTCCAAGATGCAGGCGCGAGCATGAATGAAGAAACAAAAATCGGGACTGCTGGTAATTTCTTAAAAGTGCCTTTTAGATTCTAATTTTTCCTTTAAGCGGATTTATTTAATGCTTGCTTTCTGTTTTTCCACGCCAGTCTGATGATGAACAAAATCCCCAGCACTGTCAGCTCAAAGCTCATTGCGAACCAGATTCCCTCAAGGCCGAAGTTTTTGCGCAAGAGGAACGCGAGCGGGATTCTGATTGCCCACATTGAGAAAAAATTCAAAAGCGAAGGGACCAAAGTGTCGCCAACGCCACGGAGCGCTCCTGCGATTATCATCGAAGAGCCGTAAAATGGCTCGGAAAACGACTCGATTCTTAAAATTCTGGCTCCGAGTTCACGGATTTGTGCGTCGGGAGAAAGAAAGCCAATCATTTCTGGGGCGAAAATGAACATCAGGCCGCCTGCGAAAATCATCAGAATAAAGCCGATGACTGTTGTGAGCGAGCTGAGCTTTTGAATCATATCGTATCTTTTTGCGCCGTAGGATTGCCCTGTCAAAGTTGTCGCCGCGACTGAAATTCCGTAGGCGGGCATGTAGCACAAACTTTCCGCCGTGATTCCGAACGAGTTTGCCGCGATTGCGATTTTTCCGAGCGGAGAAACGATATAGCTCATCTTTGTTTTGATGCAAGGAGGACGGAATGAAAGGATGGAAAAGATGACTTCTCGTGTGGGAAAAACATACGCAATTTTTGTTCCAAAAAATCCTTAAACATTTCTTCGTTTGCCGACATTTTTCTCTCCAATGGATTTGTTCATAAAACAGAAGATGCCAAAATCAATGGATGCGGATTTTATTCGCTCGCAAAGCAGCGTTGCCAGCAGATTGAATAAAAATTATGATAAAAAACGAATTATTTACAAAAGAATTCTTAGCAGTTATAATATTCTTAATATGTTGACAAAAATTTTAAAGAAATATAAGCTCAACTGCTCAACTGCTCAACTGCTTTAGGCTCATCATCTTCTAATAAAATCATAAATCACAAAAAATTTTTCAAGACTCATTTTAATCGTTTTTTGCTTTTAGGATTTGTCTTTTCATTTTTATATTCTGCATCGGCAAAAACAAATCCGGATTGGGTTCAAAATTACAAAAAAATCTATCCAGATTCAGAATATCTTGCTCAGCGTGGAAGCGGCGACAGTGCGGAAAAATCAAAAACAGACGCAACTTCAGCTTTGGTGCGCTATTTAAAATCAAACGTAAATGCAAATCTTTCAGCGACAATGACATCAGTTTCAAATGGAAATGTTGTTGATGAAAAAACTTCCGTTGTTGATGATGTTTCTGTAAAATCAGAAATTGAACTTTTTGGCCTTGAATATACGGAGCCATATTATCTAAAAGAAAATGGAAAATGGTATTGCGTCGCATATTTAAATAGAAGCAATGCTTGGAATCAATACAAACCTCAGATAGAAGTCAGCAAAAACACTTTCAGCTTATTTTACAAAAACGCTGAAAAAGAAACCGATTCGTTCGCCCGTCTTTCGCTTTACAAAAAGGCCTGGGAGCAAGGAAAAATTCTTTTACAAAAACTCGAATATGGAAGAATCATAAATCCGAAGGAAGAATCTGCTTATCAAAATGAACGTGATGAAATTTCCAAAATTCCGGCTGATTTTGAAAGCTCAAAGCAAAAATGCGCTGTTTTTATTTCCGTTGAAAATGATTACAACAAAATAATGCAAACTGCGCTTTCTTCCGTTCTTTCAAAAAATGGTTTTCTTGTTGTAAAAAATAAATCCGAAGCAAACTACACAGCAAAAATTCAAATTGATAACAATGTTTTTGGTGAAAATCCGTTTTCGATAAAGCCGAACCTGGATTTGAAAATTATCAGCGAAGAAAAAAGAACTGTGTTCTCATACGAAGCTGAGGCAGAGCAAAAATTTCTTGGATATACGATGGAAAGCGCGCAGAAAAAATCGTTTCCAAAATTGGCAAAGCAAATGGAAGATGATGTCGGGAAAAGTCTCGGCGAAATTTCAAAGCTATAAATTCGTTTTTAAATAAGGAGAAAAAAAGATGAAAAGAATTGCAAAGATTTCAGGAACAGCGGGAATTGCCATTGCATTTGGATTTGCGTTGTTTGGATGCGCTTCAACTCCAAAACAGGAAGCTGTTGAAGAAAAGCCAGTTGCTGAAAAAACTGCCGTTGCGAAGCCGGTTCAGGACAAACGCAACGAAGTGCCGGAAGCTACAAAAAGCGATGTTGATAAAGTTGTGGTCGTTGACTGGACTGACCGCGCGCTTGGAGAAGTTTCCGCTCCAACGTGGCTCAAAAATATGCGCCGTGGAAATTCAGACACATTCAAACAGATGTGGGGAACTGATGCCGCCCGCGTTGTAAAAGTGAGCATGGCGACAGGAAGAACGGAGGCAATTGCCCAGGCTTTGAGCCGCGCCGGATTTGCTTATACTCAGGCGGCCGAGCTTAGCCAGAAAGTAATCGGACGGGTTGGACAAGGCTTGAATGATGCCGGCCAGCTTGAAGCGTTGTATCTTGCGGCAAGCGAAACAAAGGCGGAAATGACTGGACTTCGCGAGGAAACCGGATTTTTCCAGAAAGTCCGCACAACAAACGCTGAAACAGGCGAAAAATCTGAACAATTCATTTATTACACAGTTTACTCAATGGACAAATCAACTTGGGACAACATTTGCAAAAAATATCTGATGGACGTGATGGGCGGAGCTGATTTGACGACAGACACGCAGAAAAAAATCGGCGCATTGTTCAGCGAAATGAAAGCTGATGCTGATAAAAAAGACGCGGCAAAACAAGCTGAGGAAGAAAAACTTTACAAAGTTCAAATGGCGCGCCTTGAAGCGGAAAAAGCCAACTCAAGCGCGGTTTCTACAAACGCAGAATCTGCAAAAGCAAAAGAAACAAATGCACAAGACGCGCAGACAAAAGAAGCTGCTGAGGAAGCGGAACGTCTTTCAAGCTATTTGATGTAAAACAGGAAAAACCAAATATGAAAAAAGTAACCGCACTTGCACTTGCATTTTTTGCAGCCGGATTTGTTTTTTCTCAGAACAAAAATTCGGTTCAAGTTCTTATGCCTGAAAGCGAAAATCTTTCAGCTTCGGATTCAGCATGGCTTCCGGGCCAGATTCAAGACAAACTGAAAGAAAATATGCAGAGCTTTTTGAATATGACAACAATTGTTGATTCAAAAAGTGAAAACGCAGTAAAAAAACTTCAGGCAGATTCAGAATCTTCGGGACGCGATGAGGCAAGTGCGATTGAACTTGGAAAACTGACAACAGCAAAATTCGCATTGTTCACAAAAATCAGAAAAACTCCGGGCGGCTACATAATAACAGCGGACTTTACTGATTTGACGACCGGAGTTCAAAGAGCGAGCGCAAGCTCACAGGAATACACGCAAGTTTCATCGCTTTACGGTTCAACCGGCGCAGTTGATGAAATCACTTTAAAGCTTGCGGAAAAGCTCGACATCAAAATCAGCGACTTGAACAAAAATCTTCTTTCTACAGGCACTTCAAATTTCAGCCTTGACGAGCAGCTTGAGCTTGCAAAACAAAACGAAGCTCAGTTCAACAAGATGATGGCGGATTATGATGCTGATTTGGCTCGTCTTTCTGCATCAAACGATATAAATTCAATCCAAAACAAAAAGAAAATTGAAGCGGAAAAAGCCTTGCTTACAGAAAAGCAAAACGCAGAAAAGAAAAGACAGCAGGACTTGCAGGAACAAAAGCAGCGAGCAGAAGCGGACAAAAGACTTGAAAATGAACGAAGCATTGCGCTAAAAACTCAGCGAGACAATCTTGCAAAGCAGGCGGCGGAAAAGGCGGCGCAAGTTCGAAAAATGAAGATAGAAAAACAAGGAATTCTGAGCTTTATCACAACGCTTGAAAATAAAAAAGCCGCGCTTGTTGAAATCCGGAAAGGAGTTGAAGAGCGTGATGTTGAGCTTCACAAGCAGATGAAAAATGATGAAATTGACCAAGCGTTAAAAATCCTAAAAGCCAGCTGGACAACTGTTGAACTCAAAAATGGACAGCCGACGGAAGCCGCAAAGCAAAGAAGAGCAAACAAAGTATATTCAAACAACGACGCGCTCCGAACAAAATTCTTTACTGACTGCGAAAGCGTAAAACAAGCGACAATGACTCAGCAAAACGCGCTTCTTTCTGATATAAATGCCGACTACGCAACTCTAACAAAAATAAAAACTGTTAGCAGCCTTGGCGACGAGCTTAAAGTAAGCTACGGAACTTTCGACAGCGACAAATACGGCTGGAACGCATATATTTCGCTTTATTCTGACGGAATTTTGCTTTTTAAGGACACATTCATCGTAAAATACGAAACTCTTGCTGGAAAAGCCGCGCCAAAAATTGAAACAGCCAGCGACGCGGAGCTAAGTGAATATGCAAACAATGTTGATATGTACAACTCGCTTTTAGTCCGAGGCGATCCTGTTTTATATTTTGAATTTGATTACAACGTAATTGCCGCTCCGGAAAACAATCCAAGCTCCTACACGTTCAACTTCTCCAAAATCCGCGTGATAAGCACAGTAAGCGGAAAAACCGTCCAGACAAGTCCGCTCAATGAAAAACTCGTGCGCGAGATGAATCCAAAGCAAGATTTGCGTGAAATTCAAGGAATCGTAGCAGAAGAGAAAAATGGTTCTTCGAAATAGAAGGAAAGCATCGAAGGACGAAATTATCATATATTTAGAGGTTTGCTATGAAAAATGAAACAGGATGCGTCAAGGCGGAAAAACCAACTTGGATAAAAAATAATAATATTGAATTTTCAGATAGTAATTTTCAAAAAATTATAGATTTTTATTTGTTTAAAACTCCTGCTGAAAATTTATCGGCTCGTTCAAAATCTGTTGAATCTTATGGCTGGAATAACACTTACAATTTGAAGAAAAAAATAGGATTAACTTCTAATCAAAGTCTCTTTACATTTGCAGAAACATTAAAAGAAATGGAAGAGGCTTTAAGTGATTCAAATCTTAAAAAAAGATTTTGGGAAAATCACAATGAAAGAGTTTGCTTATATGTTCAAAAAAATCAACTAAACAGTTTGTTTTATCATATACGAAATTCCTTAGCGCATGGGCGTTTTGATATTATAAAAAGGAACACAGATAACATTTTTGTAATGGAAGATGTAAATAAGAAATGTATTTCTGCAAGAATGGTTATAAAAGAATCCACACTTTTGAATTGGATTGAAATAATTGAACAAGGAGAGCAATCCAAATGAAAAAAAATAAACTTATTGCAGTTTTGTTGCTGGTAATTCCATTTTTTGTTTTTGCAGGCGATTATGAAAATTTGTTGGAGAAATATGAGCAATTAGCTGTATCAAGAGAGAGCGGGGCAAAAAAAGAGTACGAAGAGGAAGTTAAGGAAGTTAAGTCTGGACAAGAAACTTCCTTAGTAATTCCTGATTTTGTAACGGAAATCAAGGATGATACTTTTAATGGAATTAATTCACTCGTAAGCGTGGTAATCCCCGATAGTGTGACAAAAATCGGAAAAAGGGCTTTTAAGAATTGCAAATCGCTTACTAGCATTACGATTCCAGGAAGTGTTACAACAATTGAAGAAGAAGCTTTTTATGGATGCAGTTCACTTAAAAATGTGATAATGCTGAATGGTGTTACAAAAATCGGTGTCTCCGCTTTTGGTAACTGTAGTTCACTTACGAGTTTTGCGATTCCAAACGGTGTCGCAATAATTGAAGACAATGTGTTTCGAGATTGTACTTATCTTACAAGTGTAACGATTCCTGATAGTGTGACAAAAATCGGTTACCAAGCGTTTCGAGATTGTATTTATCTTAAAAATGTTACAATTCCCGGAAGTGTTGCAACAATCGGCGAAAATGCTTTTAATGGCTGCAATAGACTTGAAAACGTGATATTGCTAAATGGAGTCACAACAATTGGGAACAATGCGTTCCGAGATTGTACTTTTCTTAAAAGTGTAACGATTCCTGATAGCATTACAACAATCGGCGGCTCTGCGTTTGAACATTGTATATTTCTTACAAGTGTAACGATTCCCGATAGCGTTACAACAATCGGTGACTATGCGTTTAAGAATTGTAGTTCTCTTACAAGCGCGACCATTCCTGACAGCGTTACAACAATCGGCAAAGATGTCTTTAAAGGCTGCAATGCAATGCCAGGAATCGTGAAAACGATTGATTCTACTAATTCATCTGAAATTTTTGGTACTTATCTTACAAGTGTTACGATTCCTGATGGTGTGACAACAATTGGTTACCAAGCATTTAAAGACTGTCATATACTTACGAGCGTAACAATTCCGAATAGTGTTACAACAATTGGCGAAGATGCTTTTGCGAACTGTCGTTCACTTACGAGTATTAATATTCCTAATAGTGTTACAACAATCGGCAAAAATGCTTTTATGGGCTGCAGTTCACTTACGAGTATTAATATTCCTAATAGTGTTACAACAATCGGCGATTTTGCTTTTGCGAACTGTAGTTCACTTACGAGCATAACGATTCCTGATGGAGTGACAGCAATCGGCGACTCTGCTTTTGCGAATTGTCGTTCACTTACGAGCATAACGATTCCTGATGGAGTGACAGCAATTGGCGATTCTGCTTTTTGGAATTGTCGTTCACTTACGAGCGTAACAATTCCAGACAGCGTGACAGTAATCGGCGACTCTGCTTTTGCGATCTGTAGTTCACTTACGAGCGTAACAATTCCAAACAGCGTTACAACAATTGGGCACAGCACGTTTGCATGTTTTGCACTTACGAGCGTAACGATTCCGGACAGCGTGACAGCAATCGGCGGTAGAGCATTTTACGGCTGTCGACTTACGAGCATAACTATTCCAGGTTCTGTCACAACAATTGAAAATACTGCTTTTATGAAAGACGAAAAGCTTACCGATATTTATTTTTCTGGCACAAAAAAACAATGGGAAAAAATTGATTTTATCGGTGATAAAAATATAAAATTAAAAAAAGGTTTTATTGATGAAGATCACAAAGTCAACTTGCATTTTAAAGAATAAAAAAAGCTTTTCGTCACACAGAAGATTTTTTTCTGTTTTTCCACGCTAATCTGATGATGAACAAAATCCCCAGAACTGTCAGCTCAAAGCTCATCGCAAACC
>CAZLXK010000062.1:0-11320 GCA_964563305.1 uncultured Treponema sp. | reverse complement strand
AGATAACCACTCATTTGTTTTATCTATGACCACTTTATTGCTTGTTAGGGATAAACTTAAATTTTTGCCTTTTCTAATAGTAAATATTTTTTATAAACTGTATAATGCTAAAATGTTTAAAAAAATATCGGAGGATATTAAATGAAGAAAATCACATTTATTGCTTTAGCAACAGCAGGACTTATGCTTTTTACAGCTTGTTCAAAAAAGGCACAAGTTAAAATCGAAAAAGCTTCTGATCTTGAAGGAAAAACTATTGGCGTTCAAGTTGGAACTACAGGCGAACTTTATGTTCAAGAAGTAAAAGGAGCAACTTGCCGTTCATTTAAAAACGGAATTGACGCATCTTTGGCTTTAGCAAATGGTTCTATAGATGCTGTTGTGCTTGATGAACTTCCTGCAAAAGAAATTGTAAAAAGAAATCCAAAACTTAAAATTGTAAACGACACTTTTGCCACAGAAGAATATGCAATCGCAGTTAAAAAAGGCAACACAGAACTTCTTGAGCAAATCAATAAAACAATTCTTCGCATTTTGTCAGATGGAACTTACGAAGATTTAATCAACACTTTTATGCCAGTTGAAGGCGATATAAAAATTCCTGCAACAATTGAAACTTCGGGCGAACCTTTACGAATGGGAACAAACGCTGCTTTTCCTCCATTTGAATGGGTTGAATCTGTAGAGCCAGTTGGATTTGATGTTACAGTTGGTCAAATGATTGCTCGCGACGCTGGAAGAAAATTTGTTGTAGTTGATATGGCTTTTGACGCACTTATTGCAGCGTTACAGTCTGGTTCTGTGGATTTTGTTGCTGCTGGAATGACCGCAACTGATGAACGCAGACAAAATGTTGATTTTTCAGAACCTTACTTTTCGTCAAATCAAGTAATTATCATCAGAAACGATCAAGAATAAAAAATCTTACTGTCACCCTGAACGGTGGTTGAGGCTCTCGAAAACACAAATTAAGCAATCGCAACGTCGAAGTGCAATCACCGTGATTCTTAACATAATTTTTTGGAGCAAAATTTGAATTTTTATGAAGTTATGATTGCTGGCGGAAGATGGAAAGTTATTCCGCGAGGACTTGGCACAACTTTACTCATTGCGTTTTGTGCAATTTTAATTGGTTCTGTTTTAGGATGCATATTTGCTCTTTTTAAACTTTCAAAATCAAAAGTTTTACGTAGCATTGCAAATGTTTACACAACAATTATTCGCGGAATTCCAATGGCAACTCAGTTGATGATTTTTTACTTTGTAATTTTTACGCCGCTTGGAATGAGAAACGCAGTTGTGGTTGCAATCATTTCTTTTGGAATAAACTCTGGTGCTTATTGTACAGAAATTTTTAGAGCGGGAATTCAAGGTGTTGACCAAGGTCAAATGGAAGCCGGACGTTCTTTAGGCTTAACTTGGGGACAAACAATGACAAAAATCATTATGCCTCAAGCGTTTAGAACAATTCTTCCAACTTTTACAAGCGAATTTATTACTTTAATAAAAGAAACTTCAGTTGCAAGTTTTATTGCTGTTGTTGATTTACAAAAAGCTTGCGACAACATCAGAAACGCAACTTATAACGCTTGGATTCCGCTACTTTCGTGTGCTTTTATATATTTATGTCTCACTGTGGGACTTACAAAATTCTTCTCTATTTTTGAAAAAAGGATGGCTCGCAGTGATCGAAGTTAAAAATCTAAAAAAACAATTTGGAGATCGTGTAATCTTAAAAGATATTTCAGAAAACATTTCTAAAGGCGAAAAAGTTGTAATTATTGGACCTTCGGGAGCTGGAAAATCAACTTTTTTAAGATGCTTAAATCTTTTAGAAACTCCAGATTCTGGTCACATTTATTTTGAAGGTCAAGACATCACAAATAAAAAAGCAAATATTGATTTAGTTCGTCAAAAAATGGGAATGGTTTTTCAGCATTTTAATTTGTTTCCGCATTTGACAGTTTTGCAAAATATAACGCTTTCGCCAATTACGTTAAAACTTATGTCAAAAGATGAGGCGAATCAAAAAGCATTTGCTCTCTTAAAAAGAATCGGACTTGAAGACAAAGCAGAATCTTATCCGTCGCAGTTGAGTGGCGGTCAAAAACAACGAATCGCAATTATTCGTTCGCTCGCAATGAATCCAGATGTGATTCTTTTTGATGAACCAACTTCCGCTTTAGATCCAGAAATGGTTGGCGAAGTTTTAGCTTTAATGAAAGATTTGGCAGACGACGGAATGACAATGGTTGTGGTAACGCACGAAATGGGTTTTGCTAAAGAAGTTGCCACGCGAGTTATGTTTATGGCGGACGGAATTATAGAAGAGCAGGGAAGTCCAAGTGAAATTTTTGAAAATCCAAAATCTCAAAGATTGCAACAATTTCTAAACGCCGTTTTAATTTGATGATTTTATGAAAAAAATAAAATCTTTTACATTTACAATTTTTCTGATTTTGTTCAGCGTAAATTTTTTTTCTTGCACAAAATCCGCAAATCAAGAAAACACGCTTTCTTTTTACGCAATGAACACTTTTATGACAATCCGTTCGTTCGGCAAAAATTCCAAAGAAGCAAATTTAAAAGTTCAAGAAAGGATTTTTCAAATTGAAGACGAACTTTCAGTCACAAAAGAAAGTTCAGATCTTTGGAAATTAAATCATTCAAACGGCGAGCCTACAATCGTGAGCAGCGAAACTTCTTTACTTTTACATTTTGCAGTCGATTTAGCAAAAAAAACTCAAGGCGCGTTTAATCCGTGTCTTTATCCAATTACAAGTGCTTGGGGATTTACAAACGAAAATTATCGCGTTCCGCCGCAAACAGAAATTCAAAATCTTTTACGCTATGTGGATTACAATAAAATCGAATTTTCAAAAAACTCAAATCAAGAAAATCAAATTTCTTTGCAAAAAAATATGATGATTGATTTTGGTGCGATTGGAAAAGGTTTTGCTTGTGATGAAAGCATAAAAATCTTAAAAGAAAACGGAATTGAAAGTGCGGTTTTAGATTTAGGCGGAAATGTTCAAGTTTTAGGGTCCAAAAAAAATTCAAAAAATCAAAATGTTGCTTGGCGAATTGGAATTAAAAATCCAGATCAATCTTCTCAACTTTCGGCAGTTGCTGGTTTAAACTTAAAAGACAAAGCGGTTGTTACAAGTGGCGGTTACGAAAGATTTTTTGTGGGCTCTGATGGAAAAAAATACATTCACATTTTCGACAGCAAAACTGGAAAGCCTGTAGAAAACGAAATTCTTTCGGTAACAATTATTTCTGATTCATCTTTGTGGGCAGATTCACTTTCTACAACACTTTTTGTTTTGGGAAAAGATAAAGCAATCGACTTTTGGAAAAATTTTTCATCTCAAACTTTACAAAGTGATTTTGAAACTTCTTATCCGCAAATTCAAGATTTTGATTTTGTAATTTTAACAGACGACAATTCAATTTTTTATACGCAAGGAATAAAAGATAAAATATTTTTTCTTGCCGATTTTGAAAACAAAACTTTAGTAACGCACTAAATTTTTTCAAGTGTAAATTTTAATTTTTTCCAAACATTGCCTTTTTCATTCTTAAAAGTTTCGCAAAAATTCTTAAAGTAAAAAAATGTAAGTCCAAGTAAACTTTTGTCTTCAAAATCAATTTTTGTTGCACATTGCGAAAGTGCCATTGTGGAAGAAAGTTGTAGCGACTTTTTTATTCCAAGCAAAAGTGAACCTTGCGTAACTGGAAACTTAAAAATCATAAATAAATTTTTTCCAGACGGAATCAAAACGCAAGAAATTATTACAAAAATCCAAGTGAAAATGTGTGGCAAAATCAAAACTTTTCTGCCAAAAATTATTTGTAAAACTAAAGAAATCACAAAGCAAGCAATTAAAATGTAAATATTTTGAATCATAAAAATCGCAACTGAAAAAATCAAAATTAGCAAAATTAAAATTATCGACTTTGTTTTAGACGTTTTATTTTTTGACTTTGCGGACTTTTCTGACTTCGAGTTTGATTCTGACTTTAAATTCAACTCAAAATCATTTTGTAAAAAATCTTCTGGCAAAGATAAATTTTTTTTGCTCTCTACGTAAGATTGTAAATTCAACTTAATGCAAAAGTACGCTGTAAAAATTCCTGCGAAAATCGAAAAAAGCAAAAGGTAGCCTAAAAATCTAAAAGTTCCAAATCCTAAATAAAGCGACGCTAAAAAAATTTGAACTAAAGCCGAAAAAGCTGAACCTAAAACTGAAATTCCGTAAATCGAAATAAATTTGCACTTTTTAAAAATCAAATTTAAGCCAAACATCAATAAGCCTGAAAAAATCGATTGTCCCAAAGAAATTAAAAAAAACGGAGAAAAAAGTGTTCCGCTTAAAAATGATGAACTTAAAGATTTTAAAACGCACAAAATCATAAAACTTGAAAAATTTAAATTTAGCGATGACAAAATCACAATGTTTGAAAGTCCAAGTTTAAAAAATGCAAATCTTGGCAAAAAAAATTCCGCGTAAGAAAACAAAAGCGAAAGCGAAGTTAAGTAAGCGATGCAATTTTTATTCTGCAATGACATCAAAATCTCCTTCGCTCAAGTTGTTGTTTGCATTTTCTGCGGATTTTTGAATTTGAACAATTACGTGATTCGGCAAACAAATAATCGGATTTGTAAAACCTAAGGCGACGCAAGTTTTGTTTGGACATGGAGAATCAATTATGCGAACTTTTTTATCTTTTACTTGAATGCTCGTAAGCCCAAGCGGACCTTGAACTTGGTAAATGTGTTCTTCCTGGCTTAGCACAAAAGTGTAAGTTTCGCTGTCAACTTGAACAAGAACTTTGTCGCTAGTTTTTGTAAGCGATTTTATGATGAGAAAAACTGAAACTAAAATCAAAATCGTGATTATAAAAAAATCAAAAAGTTTTGGTAAATTTTTTTTCATTTTAATAAATTTAAAAAAATCATCGTCATATTGAGCCTTAGCGAAATATCAATTTATTTACAGATTCTTCGCGTTCGTTCAGAATGACATATTTAAGAATTTTTTCTGCTTGATTTTCACCGTCCATTGCACTTGAAACAATTCCTCCTGCGTAACCTGCACCTTCGCCGGACGGAAAAAAATTTTTTATGTAAAGACATTCGCCACTTTCTTTATCACGTAAAATTCTAACTGGCGTGCTAGTTCGAGTTTCGCTTGCGATTAAAAGTGCTTGTGGATTTATAAAACCTTTCCTTTCGTGATCAAAAGTGTAAAACGCCATTTTTAAGCGTTCAGAAATTTGCTTTGGAAGCCACTCGTCTAATCTGCTTGAAACAACGCCGGGAGCGTAACTTGTTTGCGGTAAAGTTTCGCTTTTTCTCTTCGCCAAAAAATCTACAAGTCGTTGAGCGGGAGCTTTTTGACCTTCGCCATGCAAAAATGTTTCTTTTTCAAGCCATTCTCGCCACAAAAGTCCTGCAAGTTCTTTAGTTCCAAGTTCCTTAGCACGATTTACAAATTCTTGCGGAATGTCTTCATTTCGAGTTTCTACCACAATCGCAGCGTTGCTCCACTTACTGTTTCGTTTTGCGGTGCTCATTCCGTTTACAACAATTTCTTCGTTTCCAGTGCTACTTGGAACCACAAATCCTCCGGGACACATGCAAAAACTGTAAACGCCACGTCCGTTTTGCTGACTTGTAAATCGATATTCTGCCGCTCCAAGATTTTTGTTTTTTGAGTCAGAATGATATTGCATTTTGTCAATTACTTCTCGCGGATGTTCAACTCTAACGCCAACCGCAAAAGTTTTTTCTTCAAGCGATTCTGGAGAATGTTTCGCGACAAGTTTATAAATGTCAGTTGCAGAATGTCCAGTTGCTAAAAGAAATGCGTCCGCTGCAAAAATTTTCTCTTCAAGCGTTTTTGTGTTTTGAGTTTTTATGCCGACTAGAATTTTTTGATTCAAGTTTTTATTTTCAAAGTCGTCAAGTTTTTCATCAGAATTATTTGATAAAGTTTTGATAGATTTTTCTGATTTTTCAGCACAAGTTTTATCTTCAAAGTTGCCCGAATTTTCTTCTATTATAAAGTCAGTGCATCGCGTGTTAAAATAAAATTCTCCGCCAAGTTCAATTATAAAATTTCTAATGTTGTTTATGATTGTTGGCAATTTTTCAGTTCCAATATGCGGATGCGAGTCAGTTAAAATTTTTTTATCAGCACCAAATTTGTAAAAGATTTTTAGGATTTTTGAAATGTCGCCACGTTTGTTGCTTCGAGTGTAAAGCTTTCCGTCAGAAAAAGTGCCCGCTCCGCCTTCGCCAAAGCAATAATTTGAATCGATACCAACAATTCCTTGAGTGCTAATTTTAGCAATGTCTTTTTTGCGTTCAGTTGTAGTTTCGCCGCGTTCTATAATTATAGGTTTTATTCCGCTTTCTAAAAGTTTTAGTGCTGCAAAAATGCCCGCTGGTCCTGAACCAATAATGATTACGCTTTTTTTACCGTCAGCTTTTTTCCATTTAGGAAGTTCAAGTTCTGATTGCGGATTTTCGCCAACAAAAACTTTGTATTTAATTAAAAACTTAACTTTTGAATGGCGAGCGTCAATAGATTTTTTGATTGGAAGAAATTTTGTTTCTTGCACATTTATTTTGACATTTTTTTTTGCAAGTTCTTGACTGATTTTGCTTAAAATTACTTTTTGATTATTTTCTTGTTCAGGAAAAATTATTATTTGAACTTTATAAATCATAATAAAAGTTTAGCACAAAAGATTAAATGTTTTAAGCGCGAGTTTTTGCGGGGAAGTGGCGGTTTTTAGAAAAACTTGCAGTTTTCGTAGTAAAATAAAACTTCTCGCAAGAAAGTTACGGTTTTTCGTGATTATTGTAGCGATAGTTTTCAAATTTTCACACAACAAAAAAGTCAGCGAGCAAAATTTTCACTTTACTTGCTGACTTTTATCTTTTTTGTTTTACGCGACAATTTTTTACTTGAAGTTTTGCCACAAGTTTTAATTGGCTAATTTTTTACGCGATAACTTCCTGCACTAAAGTTAAAACTTTGTCGGGGCAAGATTTTATACATTCGCCACAACTTGTGCATTTTGAATAATCAATTTGTGGAATTCCGCTAGTTAAATCTATGCAATGTTCTGGGCATTTTCTTACGCACATTCCGCACTTAAAACAGCCAACCGAACAATCTTTTCGAATTTGAGCTTTGTTGTCTGAATGATTTGAACAAACTGCAATCGAGCCAGATAAATTTTTTCTAACTAAATAAAATAATTTTTTAGGGCAAACTTTTGCACATTTTCCGCAACCAACGCATTTTGAATAATCAACATGTGGAATTCCGTCATCTCCAAGCGAAAGTGCATCAAAAGGACACGCTTCTACGCAATCACCAAATCCAATGCAACCAAAAGAACACGCTTTAGTTCCGTTTGCACTAAGTTGAGCCGCCGCACAAGTTTTTACTTCGTTATAAAATCCTCTGTCTTTTGCACAATCTTTAGTTCCTTTGCAAGCAAGAAAAATCACTTTTGGTTCAGAATCTGACAAAGAAACGCCCATAATCTTTGCAATTTTTTCAGCACAAGAAGCACCGCCAGCAACACAACCGTTTGTTGGAGCACTTCCAGAAGCAACCGCTGATGCAAAAGCGTCACAGCCAGCAAATCCGCAACCGCCACAATTTGCACCAGAAAGAACTTCACGAATTTCTTCAATTTTTGGATCAACTTTTACAGCGAAAATCTTTTTAAAAAGTCCAAGCAAAAGTCCCAAAATAAATCCAATAACTAGAGCAACAATAATTGTAAAAATAATAGTTTCCATTTCAGCCACCTTAACTTTTGCTATTTGATTAAGCCTTTAAATCCTAAAAATGCTAAACTTAAAAGTCCCGCCGCTACGTAAAGGATTGGAGTTCCTTGAAAAGCTTTTGGAATTTTTGCAGTTTTCATACGAGAACGAACGCCACTCATAATCACCAAACTTAACAAAAATCCTAAAGCCGAACCTAAAGCGTAAACTAAACTTTCGCCGTAGTTCAGATTTTTTTTGATGCAGTTGATTGTAACGCCTAAAACTGCACAGTTTGTTGTAATAAGTGCCAAGTAAACGCCCATTGAAGAATAAAGTCCTGGCGCTGATTTTTTTAAGTAAAATTCTACAAGTTGAACCAAAGACGCAATTACTAAAATAAAGAAAAGCGTTTGTAAAAATTCAAGTCCAAGCGGAACCATTACAAATTTGTAAAGTGGCCAAGTAACTGCGGTTGCCAAAACAATTACAAAAGTTGTTGCAAGTCCCATTCCAGTTGCTTTTGAAGTTTCGCTCGTCATTCCAATAAACGGACAAATTGCAAGATATTGAATAAAAACTACGTTGTCTATAATTGCTGATTTTAAAAATATTGAAAGAAGGTTTGCCATTAGTTTTCCTCCTTAGTTTGATTTTCTGAAGTTTCTTGATTTTCTGATTGTGATGATTGAAGCACTGAACTTGAAACATTTTCGCTTTTTGAAGTTTCTATTTTCGCTGATTCAAGTTTTGTTGATTCAAGTTTTGCGTTTTCAGTTTTTGAAATCTCTTTATTTTCAACTTTAGAATTTGCAAGTTTAACTTTTGCTTTTTGTGATTTTGATTTTACAGAATTTTTGATTGCTTGAACCGCCGCTCCTAAAAATCCAAAAACTAAAAATCCGCCTGGTGCACTGTTTAAAATTCCAAGTCTAAAAGTTTCAGGAATAATTTCAACTTTAAAATTTGTTCCTGCAAATAAAGTTCCGGCTCCAAAAAGTTCGCGAACAAAAGAAATAATCAGCAAAACCATTGTGTAGCCAAGTCCCATTCCAAGTGCGTCGAGCATTGAATCGACTGTGCTGTTTTTTGATGCAAAAGCTTCAACTCTTCCCATAATTATGCAGTTTACAACAATCAGCGGAAGAAAAACTCCAAGTGCGTCGTACAAAGTTTCAACGTAGGCTTGCAAAACTAACTGAACAATCGTTGTGAACGCTGCAATTATAATTATAAAAACTGGAAGTCGAATAGAAGAAGGAATTTGTTTTCTAAAAATGCTGATTACAATTTCGCTCATAAAAAGAACGAACAACATTCCCATTCCCATTCCAAGTCCGTTAAAAATGCTAGTTGTAACTCCGAGCGAAGAACAAAGTCCAATATTTAAAACTAAAAGCGGATTTTCTTTTAAAAAACCGTTTGTAAAAATTTTCATTTTTTTATTCATAATTATGTTCTCCAAAATATTCAGTTAAACTCGAACACGCAACATTTACTAAATCAACAACGCCATTGCTTGTGATTGTTGCTCCAGAAATTGCATCAACTGTTTGTCCCAAAACTAAAGCCTTATCAAATTTTTTTCCTTCAAATTGATCGTAAAAAGTTTTTCCGTTTGGAAGAATAAAAGTTGGATCGTTTGCTTTTAAGCCAAAACCTGGCGTGTCTGTTAGTTCAAGAAATCGCAATCCTGAAATTGTGCCGTCAATTTTTAAGCCCAAAATTATTGTTGCACTGTCGTAAGTTGGGCCTGAAACTTGAGCAACTCCGCCAATTACTTTGTCTTGTGATTTTGCAAGGTAAAGTGCCGAAATTGAAATTGCTGAATTTGCTGAAACGGCAGAAGATGTAAAATCTTTTATTTCTTCAAAATTTTCTGCGTCTTGCATTACGCTTTTCATTGCAGCGTTTGTTTTGTTTATTTGATTTTGTTCGATTCTAGGTTTTGTTGCGTAATTTACAAGTGCCAAAACTGTGCAAGAAATTACTGCGTAAAGTGCCAAAATCAAGCCGAGTTTTATCATTTGTGCTGGAGAGTCTGGATTTTTTGTTTTTGTCATTTTATTTTATTAAAATCAGCCTAGAAATTTTTTAGACTAATTTTAGTCCTCCTTTTTTTGATTTTGAACTAAAGGTTTCGCATTGTTTACATCAAATTCTTGAACAAGTTTTTGTGGCTTTGGTTTACGATTTCCTTTTTTGCCGTAACCGTATTTTCTGTAAGTAACATTGTTTAAGAAAGGAGCAAATGCGTTCATTATCAAAATGCTAAACATTACGCCTTCTGGGTAACCGCCAAATTTTCTAATTAAGAAAGTAATAAGTCCGCAGCCCGCACCAAAAATTAACCTTCCGCCTTTTGTAACTGGAGTTGTCGCATAATCAGTAACCATAAAAACTGCACCAAACATAAGTCCGCCAGTTAAAACTGCGTTTAAAACTTCAATTCCGCCGCCAAGTAAAGTTTTTGCTGAAACAAGTCCGCTTATAAAACTTGCAACTACAACAGTTCCAATCATTGCAACTGGAGCTCGCCAATCAATTATTTTCATCAAAAGTAAAAATATGAATGAAATTAAAATCAGCATAATTGAAGTTTCGCCAATACAGCCCGCTCGGTTTCCTAAAAAATATTGAAGATAAGTGTGAGCGTCTGCTGAAAAGTGTCCGGCTTTTATTTGACTTAAAGTTGTAGCCGAAGTGATTCCGTCCCAAGTTGTTGCCTGACTCATTGCATCAATTTGTTCTGGAGAAAGTCCTCTTTCTAAAAGTTCTCTGTGGATTCGCAGAACTAAATCTGGATCAAACCATTTTGCTCCCATTGCCGCAGGAAAGCTTAAAAACAAAACTGCTCGCCCGGTTAACGCTGGATTAAAAACGTTACTGCCAATTCCGCCAAAAAGTCCTTTTGCAATAACCATCGCAACTAAAGCGCCTAAAACTGTCATCCACCAAGGAATTGTTGGAGGCAAAACTAAAGCCAACATTACGCCCGAAACGCAAGCCGATAAATCTGAAATTAAAATTTTTTGCTTGGTGATTAACTGAAAAAGTGCTTCAAAACAAACGCAACTTGCCACGCTAACTAAAACTGTGAGCAAAGCCTTAAATCCAAAAAACACAGTTCCTGCAACAACTTCTGGCAACAAGGCAATTAAAACGCAAGCCATTATTTTTTGAGTTGAAAGTCCTAAAGTAAAATGCGGACTCGAAGAAATATAAAATTTTCCGCCGTTATTTTCACTCATTTTGTTTCTCCTGAATTTGCTGATGATGATTGGGATGATTTCTCTGATTGTGTCGCTGATGACGAAGAACCGCCATTTGCTTGAGCGGAAGTTTCACTTGTCGCAACAGAACTTGCAGTTTTTTCGCCCGAAGTGCCACTTGTCGTAGCAGAAGATGTCGCCGTACTTGCAGAAGAATTTGTCGCTTGTGCCGAACCTCCAGCCGAAGCCGAAGAACCGCCAGTTGTCGCCGCAGAAGTTTTCGCTGATTTCGCCCGAGATGCCATCATTTGAG
>CAZLXK010000061.1:0-11333 GCA_964563305.1 uncultured Treponema sp. | reverse complement strand
TTCCGCACTTCCGCTATCGCTCCATTCCTACGCTACGTTTCACTTCGCTCCGGAACGCTCATCGAGCGGTGCTCCATAGCCTAACGCAATAAAAACTGCCACTTCCTTGCCGAAAGGTTGGTTTTGAAGATTTAACGCTGATTGTACTTTAAGAAGATGGCGACAAGGATGTAGCCGTAAACGCCAGAAGACCTTGAGAATTTTCGCTTTGCGAAAATTCTCGTAATTGACAGGAGATCAAAATCAATCTACATCAACACGTTTTATGTGAGCGCCTAAAGATTGCAATCTTTCAACTAAGTGTTCATATCCGCGCTCAATTTGGTAAACATTGCTGATTCGGCTAGTTCCGTGAGCGGACAAGGCTGCAATAACCATTGCCATTCCTGCACGAACATCTGGCGAAACTAAATGCTCGCCGTGCAAAAGCGTTGGACCAGAAACAACTGCTCGGTGCGGATCGCAAAGCGTAATTCTAGCGCCCATTCCAATCAGTTTGTCTACAAAAAACATTCTGCTTTCAAACATCTTTTCAAAAATCAAAACTGTGCCTTCAACTTGAGTCGCAACCACAGTCATAATCGAAGTTAAATCTGGCGGAAATCCAGGCCAAGGAGAATCATCAATTTTAGGAATCATTCCGCCTAAATCAGTGTTGACTTTCATTTCTTGCGAAGAACTTACGCTTAAAGTGTCGCCTTCAATGTCCCAGCGAATGCCAAGTTTGTTAAAAGCAATTTTTAAAGGTCGCATATCTCGCGGATTAACGCCTGAAATTTCAATCGAACCGTGAGTCGCCGCCGCTAATCCTATAAAAGAGCCAATTTCCATAAAATCAGGTCCAATCGTAAAATCACAAGAATGAAGCTTTTTAACTCCGTCAATATTCAAAATGTTAGAGCCAACTCCGCTGATTTTAGCGCCCATCAAATTAAGCATATTGCATAAATCTTGAACGTGAGGTTCGCTCGCTGCGTTAGTAATTGTAGTGTGACCTTCTGCAAGAACCGCCGCCATAATTGCGTTTTCAGTTGCAGTAACCGACGCTTCATCAAGAAAAATATCCGCTCCCACAAGTTTGTTCGCAATAAACTCAAATTTTCCGTCTGTGCTAACACGCGAGCCAAGTTCAGTAAGTGCCAAAAAGTGCGTATCTAATCGCCTGCGACCAATCACATCGCCGCCCGGAGGAGGAAGAACAACTTTTCCAAGACGAGCCAAAACTGGTCCGGCAAACAAAATTGACGCTCGAATTTTTTTACTCAAATCTGCTGGAATGTCGCCCCGAACAATATTTTTCGCTTCAATTTCCCAAGTGTTCGCTTTAATTTTTTCAACTCTAGCACCAAGTGATTCCAAAATCTTGAGCATAACGCCTGTGTCTTCAATTTCTGGAATGTTTCTTAGCGTAACTTTTTGGTCGGTTAAAATAGTTGCTGCAATGCAAGGAAGTGCCGCATTTTTGTTTCCGCTAGCGTGAATTTGCCCTTTAATTGGAAATCCGCCTTCAATTTGATATTCGTACATTAAAATCAACCTCTTTTTTTCTTTTTCTTTTTTTTGTTTTTAAGTCGTCATTCTGAACCGTAGGTGAAGAATCTCTCTACTAATCAAACCGTCACTTTCTTGCAGAAGATGCCACTTGTGCTAAGCGTCGCTCCGCCAGTTGTCAAAGTCCGTTAAGTTTGTGGTTTTGACCTTGCGGATACTGAGCAACGTTGAAGTGCAACCACCGTCAGTCCTCGCCTTTAATTAGTTCAATCAAAACCGAAGTCGCAACAGACATTTGACTTAAAGAAGCCCATTCTAAACGCGAATGAAAATTGTGTCCGCCAGTAAAAATATTCGGGCAAGGAATTCCTAGTTCTGTAAGCCTGGAACCGTCAGTTCCGCCACGAATCGGAACAAATTTTGGCTCTAAACCGCATTTTTTGTAAGCACAAACCAAATTTTCTACAACACGAGGATTTTTATCAAGTTCTTCTTTCATATTTAAGTATTGCTTTGTGTGCTTAACACTAACTTTACCGCCAAAACTCGCTTCTACACTTTTTGCAATCAAATCGACTGTAGATTTTCTTTTTTTAATTCCGTCAATCGTAAAATCTCGCAAAATAAGTTCCACAGTTGACTTTTCAATCGAACCGCGAATGTCCATTGGAGCATAAAAACCTTCGTAACCGCAAGTTGTTTCAGGCATTTCTTGACGCGGAAGATTTGCAACAAAAGAACTCGCCATGCTAATTGCGTTAATCAACTTTCTGCGAGCACTTCCTGTGTGAACCGATTTTCCAAAAAACTTAACTTCGCTCTTAAAAGCGTTAAAACATTCAGTTTCAAGTTCGCCAATGTGTCCGCCGTCAACAGTGTAAGCGTATTTTGACTTAAGCAAATCCAGCGGAACTTTGTCCATTCCGTGCCCAGTTTCTTCGTCCGGAGAAAAAATCACTTCAATTGGCCCGTGTTTAATTTGCGGATTTTGAACTAAAAATTCAATCGCACTCATAATTTCACTAAGGCCAGCTTTGTCGTCCGCACCTAAAAGCGTGTCGCCACTCGAAGTAATAATTGTGTCGTGTTCGTTTGCCGCAAGTTGCAAATATTCATCATCTTTAGAATCTAAAACTTCGCCATTTTCAAAAACAATTTTTTCGCCAAAATAATTTCTGTGGAGTTGAGGACGAACATTTCTGCCAGAAACTTCATCAACAGTATCAATATGCGATAAAAGACAAAAAGCTTCTTTGTCTTCAAAACCTTCGCTTGCAGGAAAAAACGCATAAGTGTAGCAATCGTCATTTGTGTGAACATTTTGCAAGCCCAAAAACTGCAATTCTTCGCACAAAACTTTCGCCATTTCCCATTCATCAGGCGAACTTGGCATAAGACCATGTTCAGCGTTTCTTTCTGAACTTTCAGAACAAATCTGAACATAACGCAAAAATCTTCTTAAAAGATTGTCTAAATAAGGTTTATTTAATGCTTCTTTTGTAGTCATAAATCTTAGCATAACGGATTTTTTGTTTTTTGTGGATAGTTTTATTTTGGAGCAAATTCTTCTGTTTAATTTTTGTCTCGGTGGTTTAGCCTGTCGAAATCACAACATTACTGTTACTTGCAAAATAAACCGTCAGTTCTTGCAGTTTGTGGTTTTTCTGTGCTAAGAACTCGCCCCAAACAAAACCCGCTTTTCGCACTTGCGCTAATCGCTCCATTCCTACGCTAACGCTTCGGAACGCCGTTGGCGGTGCTACAATCGGGGCTAAGTTGGTAAAGTTTCTTACCGCCATTTTCTTGCAAAAAGATCCAACACTGTATTTGCAACGAAGTTTCAATCACGTCGGCGTAAATGCGATGCCGAGAAGTTTCTTGCAGAAAAACCTAGCCCGCCGTGGAAGTGCACCGAAAGGTGTTGCGGAACGCGAAGCGTGGAGCAATGAAGCGAAAAGCGGAACACTGGAAGGGCGGTTAGCACAGAAGAATTTGCTCCAAAATCAAAATAAAAACAAAATCTTAAAAAAAAATTTGACAAGTTGAAAATTCGCACTTAAAATTATCTTAAATCAACGCGTGTAAGTTATTCACGTTGATATTTTATTTGTTATTTTATTTGTTATTTTATTTCAAAAAAAGGAGAATTTAAGTGAAAAAAATCCTTAAAGTTTTACTTTGTTCATTGATTGCGATTGCAAGTTCTGGAATTTATGTTTTTGCAAAAAATTCTGCGTCTGACGGAGTAAAGCAAAATATTTTTGTTGAGCCAGTTTCAAATTTGACTAGCGATTTTATGATGGGTGCGGACATAAGTTCACTTGGAGAACTTGAAAAACACGGCGCGAAATTTTACAACGCTCGTGGCGAAGAAGATGATTTGTTTAACATTCTCAAAGAAAACGGAATAAATTGGATAAGACTTCGCGTTTGGAATAATCCAACTTATGAATCTGACGTTTATGACGCAAAAGGCAATTTGATTGCAAAAAAAGGCGAGGCTTACGGTGGCGGAAATAACAGTGTGGAAAACGATATTCCGCTGGCAGTTCGGGCAAAAAATGCTGGGCTTAAAGTGATGATTGATTTTCATTATTCAGACACTTGGGCGGATCCAGGAAAGCAAAATATGCCTCAGGATTGGAAAAACCTTGACGCTAAGCAACTTGAGCCAACTGTTCAAAAGTTTACAAGCGATTCTTTGCAAAAATTTATTGACGCTGGTTGTTATCCGGACGCAGTTCAAATTGGAAACGAATTAAATTCTGGCTTTATGTGGCCAATCGGAAAAACTTGGACTGATTCAGGCGAAAAAATCGGCGGAATGAAAGAATTTTTAAGGCTTTTAGATTTTGCTTCTAAAGGCGTTCGTTCAGTTGAATCAGAATCAAAATCAGAAAATGGTGGAAAAATCAAAATTGTAATTCATCTTGCTGACGGCGGAAATAATGATTTGTATCGTTATGTTTTTGATGAAGTTAAAAAAGCGAAAATTGATTACGACATAATTGGACTTTCTTTTTACACTTATTGGCACGGAACTAAAGACGACCTTAAAAAGAATCTTGAAGATTTGTCTAAGCGTTACGGAAAAGAATTGGCGGTTGTAGAAACGTCTTACGGTTTTACAGAAGACGACGGCGATGATCAAGGCAATAACTTTATGATTTTTAGCACAGCAAATGACGGTTACAGAGCGTCGGTTCAAGGGCAAGCGACTGCGGTTCGTGATGTTATTGACGCGGTTGCAGCGGTTAAAGGCGGAGTTGGCGTTTTTTACTGGGAACCTGCTTGGCTTCCGGTAAAAGGTGCGGGACTTTCTAGCACAGAAGGTGCAACTTGGGAAAATCAAGCACTTTTTGATTTTACGGGGCGAGTTCTTCCTTCAGCGGCAGTTTGGAATTTAGTTCAAGGTAAAGGTGAAGTAACGAATGTTTGGGGCGGAAGTGCAAAAATCGGGAGAAATTTTGAAATTTATGATGTTGCTGACGAAAGCTCAGTAATCACAAAACCGGGAATTGCTCCAAATCTTCCTAAAGAAATTAAAGTTGTTCGCACAAACGACAGAGAATATTTAGTTCCAGTTAAGTGGGAAGCTCACAACTGGGAAAGCGAAACTAAAACGAAAATTGTAAAACTTTACGGTTCAATCGAAGGCTCAAGTTTTAAACCTTACATCAACGTAGAAATCAGCAACAAAGTTAATTTAATTGCGGATTCTTCTTTTGAAAGTGGCTCTCAAATCAAAAATGGCAAACTTGGCGAGTGGACTTTAAACGGTTCTTCAACTGCGTGTTATTTTGAAAACAACAAAGGCAACGCTCATTCTGGAAAATGGACTTATAAATATTGGCTCGCTAACGGTTTTGAGTCGATTTTGAGTCAAGATTTTAAAGATATTGAAAACGGAACTTACGTGCTTAGCGTTTGGGCAATGGGCGGTGGCGGCGAAGATAACATTCGGCTTTTTGCAGCAAATTATGGCGATGAAAAAAATCAAATTTCTGCAAAAATTGTAAATGAAGGTTGGCAAGTTTGGAAAAAATACGAAATTGAAATTCCTGTTTCAAATAATCAAATTACAGTTGGAATTTATTTGGACACAGAACCAGATTGTTGGGGAAATTTTGACGACGTAGAACTTTACAAAAAAGATAACTAAGACGACTGTCATCCTGAACTGGTTTCAGGATCTGTCAATAACAAAGTGCACACCAGAGCGAAGCGAAAAGTCTGTTGACAACAAAAGCGACAGTAGATGCTGAATCAAGTTCAGCATGACAACTAAACGGAGGAAATTTTGAAAAAAATTATAGCACAAACATTAAGTTTTCTTTTGCTCATCACAAGTTTATTTGCACAAGTGGCAAACGACAATTTTTTAGTTCCAATAGAAAAAGATTTAACTAACGCAATAAAAGCGAACGCTTCTCCACAATCTCAAAGTCAAGCGTCTGGCCCAAAAATTGCACAAGGCGTTTGGATTGAAGCAACTAGTAGCAACAAGGCGATTATCCGCAACATTTCAACTGGCGAAAAAAGAGGTTACGAAATGGACAATTCGCACTTTTTATCAAACGCAAACTGGTGGTTTTGGGGCGACATCAATAAATATTTTCATCTTGACGCAGAAATTTCAATTTGGGACACGGACAAAACTTTGTGGCAAGCAAATACTTACGCTTCAAACGCAGACAGCGTAACTTGGCTCGACGGTTTACAAAAACTTGCCGCAATGCCATTTAGTTTTTTATTTAACGCAAATGATTCTGGAATCGGAACATTCAACAAAATGGGTTTAACGATTTCAAATCCTTGGTTTAGCACAAAAATCGGTTATGGAAACTTAAAAGCAAACGGAATGATTGATTTTGACGGAATTTATTACGTAATTGACCGTTGGGATGATCAAGGAAAAGGTTTTACTGAACTTTCGCTTGGTCAAGATTTGCGAAAAATTGGAAACTTTACTTTTGACGCAACTGCCGCTTTAAGTATGATGAGAGGAACTTACGGAATGTACGACTTGCTTCGAGCTCGTTACGGAGAAGAAAGTTCGCCTTTAGTTGATGCGGTTTTAACTTTTGGAAGCGAAACTTCTTCAAAAGAACTTTTTGATTATGCTGATAATATGACAAATGCTGCTTCAGCTTATGTTGCTTTTTCGCCTTTAGACAAACTTAAAATTGAAGCTCACGCACTTACAACTTTTGGAAGTGAAATCAGTTTTGCTAAGGAATATCTTGCACTTGCCGCTCGTGTTGGCTGGAAACAAGAAAATTGGAATCTTCGCGTAATGGAAAGTTACGCTGGAAAAAATGTTGATTCAGTTTGGGGCTCTGATGGACAGAGTTACGACGACATTAACGCTGGCAAAAGTTTTACTCAACTTGACGCATTTTATAAACCGTTTGCTTGGCTTTCGCTCGGTTTAGATGAAGGATTTTCTCTTCCGTCTTATGATGAAGAAACTTTCACTTTAAGTTACGCAAATAACACTTTAGCGTCTTGGTCGCTTAGAAATCAGCCTTATTTTGATTTAGATTTGTCAGAGTTTATAAATCAAGATTTAACGCTCGGAGTTTACGGCGTAATTTATGTAGATAAAGTTGTTTCTGGCAAAAAAGATAATACAGTTTTGTCTTTGCAAGAAGCGGGACTTGAACTTGAATGGTCTCCAGATTTTTCATCTTTCAAAAAAATCAAACTTGATTACGCGTTAAGCAAGAATTTTTCAAAGTGGACAAGCAGTGCAGGTTCTTCTTACAAAAATAGCGTTTCTTATCACAGCGTAATTTTAAGTTCTGACATTACAAACAATTTTAACGTTTTTGGCGGAATGATTTACAGACTTTACGCAGAAGATTCAGCAACAAATCAGCCTTTTGGGTTTACGCTCGGTTGTGCATTCAACAGCGTGCCACTTCCCGGACATCCTAAACTTTGGACGCATTTTGCTTACGGAATGGATCCTTTTGAAGACAACAATTACAGCCTTTACAGAGCCGACGATCCGCAGAACAAAGCAATTCATCGAACTTACTTGTTGAACACGCTGGATCAAAATATGACAAACAGTTTTATTCGCTTAGGTTTGATTTGGAATTTGTAGGAGATGATAAAAATGATGAAAAATAAAACACGCTACTTGAGTAAAAAAACGCGGTGCTTGAGGTTCCCGAAACCACAATTCGTACTTGCACTTTTTACACTTTGCCTTTTTGCGTTTACATCTTGCCCGAATGCACAAGGTTTGCACGACCAACCAGAACTTCTTGTAACTTTTGAGTTTAGCGGATTTGGCGATATTTCTGGCAATTATTCTATTCCGGGTAATTTTGACGGAAATAACGCTTGGGACAACACAAACACTGATGTAGTTATGCGAAACGGAAGTGGTGTTTCTAACGAAATTTCAGTTACTTCGGCAAATATTCAGTTTTCTTTAGTTCCGCTAAATGATTGGACTCGACCTTGGTACAAAGCAGGCGAATGTGAAGGAAACGGAGCGGACGGTTCAAGTGGCAACAGAAACTTTTACATTGATAATCTTGACCTTAACGCAGGAAAAGCGACGGTTGTGGTAAAAATGCAAGACGGCAAAGCCACGCCTAGCAGCACTTCAGTTACTCAGTAAAGAGTCGCGTTGGTTGAGGTTCTCGAGGCCACAGTCTGTAAATGAAAAAAATCGACACTCACCAACCGCAAAGAATCTGGTAAATAACAAATTATGTGCTATTCAAAGTTGAAAATCACTAAAAGAATCGGCACAAAAAATAAAATCATAATTTCAAACAGGAGGATAAATTATGAAAAAAATTAATTTCTTGTCACTCGGTGCAGCATTAGTGCTCGCATCATCATTAATGTTCACAGCCTGCCCAAATCCTAATGGTGGAGTAAATGAAGAGTCTGCAACAATGACCGTAAACTTTACATTTGAAGATTTTACGGTAGACACATTCAAAGTAACCGCTTACAACGGAAAAAATGTTGATGATGGTTCTGAAAAAATTGATGCAACAGTCGCTTCCGACGGCAAAAGTGCAAGTTGCACAGTAACAAACACTTACGCAAATGATTCAGGTTATCTTACACTTCAAGTTGAAGCTCTAAAAGATAACGCAACACTTTCTATTGAATTTGTAAGCAATAGCAATAAAGAAAGCGGAGCGTGGTTTGAGTTTGCAGAAGATGGCGAAATCACTATTTCTTATAAACTTCATCAAACTACAGAGGGTTTAACAAAAATCAGTAGCGATACAATAACAATTACCACTGAAGGAACTTATCAACTCGCAGTTAATTATGATGACATTAAAGATTACAGCACAGTTTATATTACATTGGCAGAAATAACTGATTGGGGCAACGGCACTTATGACTTGCCATGCTTAGGAACTGATGAGTCAACTTGGAAAGCAAATACTGCTTGGGTTGATTCTGGTGCATTTTCTGACAGCAACGTTTCAAGCACAACTGGCGGCGGTTATTTTGCAACAATTTCACCAGCAGATTACACAAGTGGCGTTTATATTACAGGAAAAACTGGACTTGCAGGAACATTATTTGTAAGTGGCTCAAACGATTCTTCAACTAGCGAGTAAAGTTCTGAATCAATCTTTTTAAGGAAAACTAAATGAAATTCCAAAAAAATCATCTTTTCTTTAAGCTTTTTTCAGCGTGCACGTTGTCAGTTTTATTTACGTCTTGCCCAAATCCAAACTCAAATTCTTCATCACCAAAAATGGAATTAGTTTTGTCATTTTCAAGCGACACTTCCATAAATGCAACTAAGGCAGTTTTAACTTACGGCTCAAGTTCAGACGAAACTGTAAACGAAACTTTAACTGCAAGCGTTTCTTCAAACAAGGCGACTTTTACTTTGTCAAGCGATTATGCAGACGCTTACGGTTACTTAAAAATTCACAGATTGCAAGTTTATTCAGGCACGTCATTAGTTTCAGCACTTTCAAGCGAAAATCTTTGGTTCAAATTTGAAGAAGATTCAGTTAAAACCATAAATTACACGCTTAGTGCAAGTTCGACTTCGGTTGACTTAGACGCAATTTCTGTGGAATTAGACGAAAACTTTTTGCGCGGATTTGACGCTAGCGAAGTTGACTTTTACGAAACTGAAAAAAATCTCACTTGGGCAGACACAAACGGAACTGAAAAAGATTTTTTTGAAATTCTCGCAAGTCACGGCATAAACACAGTTCGCTTAAGAATTTGGAACGATCCAAGTCAGTTTTCTTCAAGCGTGAACACTGGAATGAACGATCTTTCCCGCACAATCAGCATGGCAAAACGAATAAAATCTGCTGGACTTAATTTAATGCTTGACTTTCATTATTCTGACACTTGGGCAGATCCTGCACGACAAATTGTTCCTGTCGCATGGAAAGATTTAACTAGTGCGGACGAAGTTGCTTTAGCCCTTAGCGAATACACAACTCAAGTTTTAACTTCGCTTAGAGATGAATCGGGCGTTACGCCAACTTATGTTCAAATTGGAAACGAAATTAACTCTGGAATGATGACGGCACTTTCTGGCAAAAGTTCCACAAATAACACAGCAACTGGCAGTTTTTCTTATGCAGGTTCAAGTTCAAGTCCCGCAACAAATTTAATCAAATATTTAAGTGCTGGCGTTAATGCAGTTCACGATTTTGATTCTTCTATTAAAACTGTAATTCATCTTGCTTCAAGCGGAAACGGAAAAGATTTATCTTATTTTTTTAAGATGATTTCTGATGTTGATTACGATGTGATTGGACTTTCTTATTATCCTTGGGAAAAAAGTCATGGAAGGATTTCATCCTTAAAAAGTAATATTTCCACTTTAAAAAGCACATTTAATAAAGATGTGATTGTGGTTGAAACTTCGGCACATTGGGCGGACGAAGATGAAAAGGCGGCACAAAATTACACTTATCAGCATATGATTTCGCCAAAAACTTCTGCACTTTATTCTGATATAGAAACTTCAACAAGTGGCAGCACAACTTACGTAAAAGGTTCAGTTCAAAATCAAGCGAATATTTTGCGTCATATTATTGAAGAAACTGCGGATTCTGGCGGAATTGGAGTTTTTGCTTGGGGCGGAGATTTGTATGGCAATTACAAGTGGGGAATGTTCAATTCTTCTGGAATTGCTTTGGCAAGTTTGGACGTTTTTAATATAAGTTCTTCGGATTCTGATGATGAAACTTCGACAAGTAAAACCGAAAGCATTGCAAGTAATCAGGAATTTACAATGACTGGCACAAATAACACAACTTGGTCTGCTGACACAGCATTAGAATCTTCTGCGTTTTCTTCATATTCAGAAATAAGTAAAATTGATATTTCAGTTTCTTTTGCGTCGACTTTAAGTTGGGGAACTTCTACAAAACTTGTTGCTTCTTCAAGCGATTGGATTGAAGGAACTTGGAGCGACAGCGTAATTTCTTTTAGCGTTACTGACACTACACAAATTTCTTACATAAAAAGTAACGGCGTAATAATAGGTTCAGACAACAACGGCACTGGCTACATCACAGTAAACATAACTTACACTGAATAAAAAAAACTCACGGTGGTTGTACTTCGACAGGCTTAGCAAGCACAATGTCGAAACCACCAACAGAAGTTGCAACAAGGCTCCAAAAAGAACAAATCTAACCGTTAGCACAAGCGAGATTTACAGCGTAAATCTTGTAAGCAACCGCAGGTTGTGATCATTCTAAGAAGAATCTTGCTCTAACACAAGTGCAGTTTTGCAAAAAAACAAGCCAAACAGTTTGCACTAAACAAAACTGCCAATCGATATTTCGCTTTGTTCAATATGACGAGTTAAG
>CAZLXK010000060.1:0-11431 GCA_964563305.1 uncultured Treponema sp. | reverse complement strand
TTGTCTTGATTTTTCTTATGTTTTGAATTTTCGCTTTTTTAGTTTTCTTACTTTGAAAACTGCAATTTTCTTGTGGCAAAGACTCGCCTTAAATCATCAAATTAAAAAAAGCACTGGAAATTTGCAGAAAATTTTCGAGAAATTTTATATAATTAGTTTTATGGATAAAATTCAGAAATTATTTTCGGATATTGAAAAACTTAAAAAACGTGAACGTGCATCGACTGGCGTTTATGACGGCGAAAAAATTTGTTCTAAAATCAAAGATTTGTTTGTGGCAAATAATGGCAACTCTTCGCTTGCAGAATCTTTTGCGGATTATTGGTTTAAGGCTTACGTTCAAAATGCGACGGATTTTTCTAAAATGCCCGACGAAAAAGCTTTGAATGTTTTGGGTGCGATTCAGGCAGTTTTGGATAATGATGATTCGCAGACTTTGGCTCTTACCGCGAAAGATTGGAAAGAACTTTGCGAACTTACTAATTTGGAAGCGGAAGATTTAGATTTGAACTTTTTAAATGATTTGATGATGATGTTTGTTGAACATCAAGCAGTTTAATTTGCGGATTTTTGACGGCGATTTTGCAGTTAACTGACAATTTTTTTTTGTCAACAAAAACACATAGCCCGTGCTGTAGTGGCTTGTTCTCACGATAGCAAGAATGGAGTAAAAACAGAACCACGCTACTTGCAACAAAGTTTCAAGCGAAGCACGGTTAACACAGAAAAATGTGCTCCAAAATATAAACCAAACCGAAAGTCTTTCGTGCTAAGTGGCGACTTTCTTATTTAAGAAAAACGCTACTGTGCAAAGAGAAAAAATATTATGCTTTTTACAAAAGATTTTTTAGATTCAAAATATTTAAATTGTGAACAATGTGCAAGAAAATGTCACGTAAATCGGAATAAAAAAAAAGGTTTTTGTGGCGAAACTTTAAATTTGCGTGCGGCAAGTGCTTGTTTGCATTTTGGAGAAGAGCCGCTGATTACAGTTTTTGGCGGAAGTGGAACAATTTTTTTTACAGGTTGCACGCTTCGATGTTCATTTTGTCAGAATTATCAAATTAGTCAGCAAGGAATGGGAGCAAATCTTAGCGAAAAAGATTTTGTGGAAATTTGTTTAAAACTTCAGTCGCTGGGAGCAGAAAATATAAATCTTGTAACTGGAAGTCATCAAATTCCGCTGATTGCAAAATTTTTAGAAGAGGCAAAATCGTGTGGACTTAAAATTCCTGTCGCTTGGAACAGCAGTGCTTATGAAAATGTAGAAAATTTGGAACTTTTAAAAGGACTTGTTGATATTTGGCTTCCTGATTTTAAAACTTTAAATCCTAAAATGAGCAAACAACTTTTTGACGCAGAAAATTATCCAGAAGTCGCAAAAGAATCTATTTCTTGGATGATAGAAAATTTTCCTTTAAAAATCATCAATGTTAAAAAAAATCAGGAAACTCGCGAAAAAATAATTTCTGGCGTAATAATTCGACATTTATTTTTGCCTGGAAGATTTGAAGATACAGTTTTAGTTTTGGATTGGCTAAGAAATCACGCTGACAAAAAAGCAATAATTTCGCTTATGTCGCAATACACGCCGATTCCGTTTAAGTGTAATTCTCAAGAAATGCAATGGAGAGAAAAAAGTTTAGACAGTTTTGAAAATCGACTTGTAAATAAGCAAGAAGATCAAGACATTCAAGATATTATTGAAGCTTACGATTTTAATTATCTTTTTTATCAAGAATTAAGCGATGACACAACTTGGGTTCCTGATTTTGAAAAATCTCAACCGTTTAGTGCAACTTTAGCAAAACCAGTTTGGCATTGGAAAAGTGGATTTTGTGCTGAACAATAAAAATATAAACAATAAAAAATCTTAAACTAACCTTAAATTTTAATTTTTATTATTTTTATTTATTTATGAAATTTTTTATGCTATAATTTTAGAATGGAAAAAAGAACTGGAGTTGTTATTCCGCTCGCATCTCTTTACACAAAAGATTGTTTTGCTGTGGGCGATTTTTTGGCTTTAAAAGATTTTGCTGATTTTTGTAGTAAAGTTGGAATTTCTATAATTCAACTTTTGCCTGTAAACGATACTGGAACTCACTCTTCTCCGTATTCTGGACTTTCAGCGTTTGCCCTTCATCCGCTTTACATAAGAATTCAATCTCTTCCGGAATTTGAAGACGCTTTTACTAACGACAAAAATTTTTGCCAAGCATACAAATCGTTTAGTAAAAAATTTAAATATTCTAGGCGATTTAATTACACTGAAATTTTGCAAGAAAAACTTACGCTTTTGCATCTTCTTTACAATTATATAGAAAAAAAAATTGAAACTGAGCAAAAAAAATCTTCAGGAAGCTCAAAATCAAACAAAATCGACTTAAATCAAAACGAAAAAAATTCTTATTCTGTAAAATTTAAAGATGATTTAGAAAATTTCGTTTTAAAAAATAAATGGATTATTCCTTACGCAGTTTTTAAAAATCTTAAAGATGATTTTATGCAATCAAGTTGGAAAGAATGGAATTCTAATTTTAGGCAATTAAAACATTCTGAAATTATGCTTCGATGGAATAATAAAGCCTTAAAATCTTCACATAACTTTTTTGTTTGGTGCCAACTTAGAGCGTCGGAACAATTTTTAGAAAGTGCAAAATATTTGCGTTCAAAAAATATCATTTTAAAAGGCGACATTCCAATTTTAATGAACGAAGATTCTGTAGATTGTTGGGCAAATCCTGAATTTTTTAATCAAGAAGAAAGAGCCGGTTCTCCGCCAGACGCAGAAAATCCTTTAGGTCAAAATTGGGGATTTCCAACTTACAACTGGGAGAGAATTGCAAGCGACGAATATAATTGGTGGAAAGAAAGAGTAAAAACTGCTTCAAATTATTATGACGCTTTTAGAATTGATCATATTTTGGGATTTTTTAGAATTTGGGCAGTAAATCAAAACGAAACAACTGCATTTTTAGGACACACAATTCCTTTTGAAAGTTTTAGTTTAAAAGATTTGGAAGATTTGGGCTTTGATGAATCAAGAGTTTCTTGGCTTTCTAAACCGCACATTTCTACAGGTTTTATTGAAGACATTACTTGGAATCACGAAGAAGCAACTAAAATTTTAGAAAGCGTTTGTACTCGAATTAAATCAGAAGAACTTTGGAATTTTAAAGAATCAATAAAAGGCGATAAAGAAATTTTTAATTTAAAATTTTGTGATGACGAAGCAAAAGATTTGCGAATTAAAAATGCACTTGCTCTAAAATGGCGAGATCGAGCAATCATCGAAATCAGCAAAAATCGTTTTATTCCAGTTTATTCGCGAGAAAATTCTACTGCTTGGAAAAGTTTGAAAAACGACGAAAAGCAAAAACTTAACGATTTATTTTATAAACTTGGTGAAAAAGAAAATGCTTTGTGGAAAGAAAGTGCTTTGTCTTCGCTTACGCCGATTGTAAACGCAACAAAAATGATTCCTTGTGCCGAAGATTTGGGAGCAAACATTCCTTGCATGAGCGAAGTTTTAAGTAAATTGAATATTTTGTCGCTTAAAGTTGTAAGATGGACTAGAAATTGGGGAGATGAAAATCAACCTTATGTTTTGTTGCAAGATTATCCGGAATTAAGCGTGGCGACGACTTCTGTTCACGACAGTTCGACTTTACGGCAATGGTGGAACGACGAAAAGCAAAGTGTTAAAGAATTTATTAAAATGACTCAAAGCGATGATTTCTTTGCTTGGGAAACTGGCAACTTTACTCGAGAAACTGACACTTTTGGCGACAAAATTGGCACTTTGGCGAGCGACAGTGGCAACTTTGCTGGCGACAGCAACGCTTTTGCAAAAAAAATTGGCGGTTCGGTTGGCAAATCTTCGAGCAAGAAAATTTTTCAAGCGGAACTTTTTGAAGAAAATTTTGGCTCAAAATCAGAAAATCAAACTGACGAAAAATCAGCAAAATCAAAATCCGCAAAGGCAAGTGGAAATTCTCTGGGCGAAACTGACAACTTTACTGGCACAAGCAACGCTTCAGAGAGCAAAACTTCGCTCAAAATCAGCAATCAGCAAAATCAAAAATCAGATTTAAAATCAGCAAATATAATAGAAGAAAAACCTTTAGTCGAACAAAACTTTAATCCAAAAATTGCAAATTACGTTTTACAAAATTGTGCTTTAACACGTTCGGCTTGGTTTATAAATCCGCTACAAGATTATTTGTATTTGGACCAAAAATATTATTTGCCAAACGCTCAAGATGAAAGAATAAATATTCCCGGCAGCGTAAACGATTTTAACTGGACTTACAGAATTCCTTGCGAAATAAGCGAATTATCTTCAAACAAAAACTTAATTGAAAAAATAAAAGCGATTGTTGACATTCACAACGAAAAATAAAAACTGGAGGCAAAAAATGGATTTTTCTTATAACGAATTTCACGTGAGCAAAGCGGTTCGAGATGAATGCAATTTTGATGAAAAAATTTTTTCTTCGAGCGGAAATGTTTTATTTGCGAATTTTAAGGCGGTTCAAAAATTTCAAACTAAACTGAACGAACTTTTTGATAAACGTGGCGAAAATCAAAAAAGAATTTCGGCTGGAACTTTAAATGCAATGGGACTTATTGACGAAGTTTTTCATTACGTTGCGTTTTTGTTTCGTCGCGACAAAGCTCCTTTAAGTTTTAAAAATCTTCTTGATGATTTGGACAAAAGTTTTGGCAAAGATAAAATTGATGAACTTTTGACTGACTTTATGAATGAGTTTCCGCCAGTTGATGTTTACAAAGAAAAACTTTCGCTCCAATCTTATTTAGAAAAGTCGCCAGTTGATAAGGCAACAAAAAAGCCTCGCTCTAATCGCGAGCAAGTTCTTGAAGAAATTATTATGCTTCATCTTGCAAACGAAAATCCTGCGTTTCATCCTTTTGAAATTTTGTTTGATGAAAAAAATCTTTTAGAAAATCCCGCTTACGTAAAAACTTGGAATTCAATCAAAGAATATTTTAAAACGCAACCAGTTTTTGGTCCTAAAAATAATGATTTAATTACAATGCTCAAAGAACCTGTTGTTGCTTCTCCAACTTCGCTAAAAGGTCAACTTGATTACATTCGAACTTATTGGAAAGATTTGCTTGGCGATTGGATTTTGAAACTTTTAGAAGGAATGGACATTATTTCTGAAGAAGAAAAAGCTGCTTGGCACCCAACAAATGGCGGCGAAGTTAGCATGGACGCTTATTCTTACGAAAATCTTAGTCAAGAATATGAACGCTTTTCTCCTGACCGCGATTGGATGCCAAAAGTTGTGCTTATGGCAAAAACAGTTTTGGTTTGGCTTTATCAACTTAGCAAAAAATACGACAGAGACATTTCTCGTCTTGACCAAATTCCTGACGAAGAATTGGATTTGCTTCGCGACGAAGGTTTTACTGGTTTGTGGCTTATTGGTTTGTGGGAAAGATCTTATGCGAGTAAGAGAATCAAACAAATCAACGGAAATCCAGAAGCGGCGGCTAGTGCTTATTCGCTTTACGATTATGAAATTGCTGGCAACTTGGGCGGTTGGTCGGCTTTAGAAAACTTGAGGCACAGATGTTGGATGCGAGGAATTCGCTTAGCGAGCGACATGGTTCCAAATCACACTGGAATGGACGGAAAATGGGTTATTGAACATCCAGATTATTTTATTTCTTCAAAAGAATGTCCTTTTCCGCAATACAGTTTTTCTGGCGAAAATTTGAGTCAAGATTCAAGAGTCAGCATTTTTTTGGAAGATCATTATTATTCAAAAACAGATTGTGCGGTTTGCTTTAAGCGAGTTGACAATCAAACTGGAGATGTAACTTACATTTATCACGGAAATGACGGAACTGGAATGCCTTGGAATGACACAGCTCAAATTGATTTTTTAAATGCGACTGCACGCGAGGCGGTTATTCAGCAGATTTTAAATGTTGCTCGAAACTTTCCAATTATTCGTTTTGACGCGGCGATGGTTCTTGCAAAAAAACATATCCGCAGACTTTGGTATCCACAGCCAGGACACGGAGGCGACATTGCTAGCCGAAGCCGATACGCACTTAGCACGCAAGAATTTGAGGCTCGACTTCCAAACGAATTTTGGCGAGAAGTTGTTGACCGTTGCGCAAAGGAAATGCCAGACACGCTTTTACTTGCCGAAGCATTTTGGATGATGGAAGGTTATTTTACAAGAACGCTCGGAATGCATCGCGTTTACAACAGTGCCTTTATGAATATGCTCAAAAAGGAAGAAAATCAAAAGTATCGCGACACAGTTAAAAATACAATCAAATTCGATCCAGAAGTATTAAAACGATTTGTAAACTTTATGAATAATCCTGACGAAGAAACTGCGGTTGCTCAGTTTGGCAAAGGCGACAAATATTTTGGAGTTTGCACTTTGATGATTACAATGCCAGGACTTCCAATGTTTGGCCACGGACAACTTGAAGGTTTTGAAGAAAAATACGGAATGGAATACACTCGAGCTTATCGCGACGAAAAAGTTGACGAAGGTTTGTATCAGCGACATTGCCACGACATTTTCCCACTTTTACACAAGCGCTACTTATTTTCCGGAGTTGAAAATTTCTTATTTTACGACGTTTGGGACAACGGAAAAGTAAACGAAAACATTTTTGCTTATTCAAATTCCGCTGGAAACGAAAACACAATCGTCTTTTACAACAACAAATACGAGCGAGCATTTGGTTGGATAAAACAATCTTGCGAATATGCAAAAATTCATAAAACTAACGGTCAAACCGACAGCACTCAAATGTGCACAAAATCACTTGGTGAAGGTTTGGGACTTTCTTACGGCGAAAATAATTATTGCGTTTTGCACGAAGCGAGAAGCAATTTGTGGTTTATTCGCACAAGCAATGAAATCTTAGAAAAAGGAATGTTTGTGGGCTTAAACGGATTTGAAAGTCAAGTTTACATCGACGTTCATCAAGTTGTGGACACAGCGGACAAAAAATATTTCCACTTGAATCAACTTTTAAACGGTTCGGGCGTTTTTGATTTAGAAGTCGCTTGGCAAGAATATAAATATAAAGAACTTTATAAAGCCTTAACTGATTTTATTTCTGCTGATTTTGTTGCAGGAATTAAACTTTTGCGTGCAGAACCAAAACTTAAACTTGAAGATTTCCTTAATTCTTTCAAAGACAAAGCAATTTCTTATTACGAGCAAGAAATTTTATTTGAGCAAGAAGAATTAAAACTTGAAGAAGAAATTGTCGCTTTACAAAATTCACAAAAATCTTCTAGCAAAACTTCTAAAACTTCGATTAAAAAATCGGAACTTTCAAATCTTTCAAAATCAAAAAGTAAAAAAACACAACTTAATGCTGAGCAACGATTTGCTGCGTTTAGCAAAGAACTTGAATATTTGAGCAACGCTGGAGCAGATTTTATTCCAATCACTGCGGAACAAGAAGAATTTAATTTTGGTGCAAAAGATGAAAACGAAATCAAATTAAAAATTGAACAAACTAAGTTAAGTTCACTTTCTTTTGATGCGGAATTTGCTGCAGTTGCGGCGGTTTCAAATGCTGGAAGTAAAAATGCAATAAAATGGGGCTTTGCAAGAAAACTTACAGAACTTTTAACTCTCGCTGGCGAAAAGAAAACTAATTTGCAAGACATTTTCACGAGAATTTTTATTTGCTTAAAAATTAAAGATTTGAATTTTGGCACAAGTTCATTCATAAAATCAACTTACGAAACAGCAAAACTTTTAGTTGACTCAAAAGATTCAAGAATTTTGTCTGGAACAAATGAATTTAACGGAATCAAATGGTTCAATAAAGAACGAATTGAAGAAACTTTGTGGTTTGCTCTAAAAACAGTTGCAATGTGCAATTCAAGAACTTTGCGCGAACAAATTTACAGACTTTACAGAACTTTAAATGCCGCAAAAGAATGTTGCGATTACAAATGTGAAGAATTCTTAAAACTTCTTGAACCGCAAAAAAAGTTAAAATCTTCGGCTTCAAGTGCGACTTCTTCTGCGAGCAAAAAATCTGCAAGTTCTTCGGCGAAAACTTCAAGTTCTTCTAAGAAAACCGCAAAATAAAAATATGTCATTGCCCGACTTAATCGGGCAATCTATTAACAAAACTGCGAGTTACTCTAAAAAAGTCGCAAAAGATTCAAAGAATTCAAAATCGTAATTAAAGAATCAATGTCGTTTGGTGCAAGTGCTTCTCTTTTTACTTGAGTAGGAGCAAATGCACTAGCGACGTTTTGCGGAACTTCTGGAGTTTCGCCAAGATTATGTTTTATAAAATCACTGTCAAGGCAAGGATGATCTCGCGAAATTAAAACTAATGCTCCATAATCATCAAAAAGATTTTTATGTTTAAGAGCCGCAGCGTAAGAAGATGAAGTTTCAGAATCCGCAAAAATTTTGTATTTCATATAAAGTTCTTTGCAAGCAGAATTTTTTTCTTCTTCGCTCACATTTGTAGGAAAAACAAAATCTCTCATCATCAGCGAATTTGCCTTAAAAATATGTTCAAAACGTTCGATATTTGAAGGATCGCTTGGGTCAATCGGCTTTCTTTTTTCAAGCGGAACAAAACTGTCCACAACCATACATTTTCCGTGAATGTCAAGCGTTAAATTTGGCGTTGAAGGAACAATAAATCCGTTTACAGGCAAACACATTTTCCAACCATAAAGTCCGCTCACCAAATTTCCATAATTTCCAGCCGAAACTGCATAAAAAATGTCGCCATCAATTAACTTTTTAAGACGCGAAAAAGCAAAAGTGTAAAAAAATGCTTGCGGTAAAAGCCTGCCAATATTCGCTGTGTTTGCAACCGTTAAATGATATTTTTCTACAAGTTCACGTTCAGCGAAAACTTTTCTGATTAAATTGCGACAATCTTCAATCGTTCCATCAACTTCAACTGGATAAATATTTCCGCCGTTCCAAACAAAATCGCTTTCTTTTAAGCCACGAACTTTTCCTTTTGGATAAAGCAAAACTGACTTAATTAAGTTTTTGTTCCGAATCGCACTCGCCATGCACGCACCAAGTTCGCCACTTGTCGCATCAAGCAAAATTGATTTTTCGCCATCAAGCGTTAAAATTGTTTCAATCGCATTTGTCAAATAAGAAACGCCGTAATCTTTAAAAGTTCCTGTCGCAGCGTTAAAAAGTTCAAGAACAAAAATATTTTTATCAATTTGCTGCAAAATTGGATCTTGGCTAAAAGCGTGACTTGCAATCGTTTCACAAATAATCGGACTAAATTCATCGTTAATCATTGCCGAAGTTAACGCTCCAGCTAAACTCGCAAAACTTGTATTTTCATCAGAATATAAAATCCAACGGCGCAAATCTGCAGAATCGTCAAAAACATACAAACCGCCGTCTTTTGGAATACAATCTAAAATTGCCTTTTTAAATCCAACCTTGTTAGAACTGTCTCTTGTACTAATAAATTGCATATTTAAAGATTATCGCAGATTTTACTTGCTTTCAACTAGTTAAGTTTTATGATTTGGAGCATGTTTTAATATTTGCATTTTCATCGTTGATTGAGCCTGTCAAAACCACAACTTCGGCTGAACGACGCGACTTTCTGTCGCTCTTTATAAAACTGCCCACTTATTGCAGTTTTAAGAACTTTTCTTTACTAAGCGTCCGCCCCAAACAAAACCGCCCTTCCGCACTTCGCTATTCGCTCATCTCGGGCAAAAAAACTTACGGTATTTGAACTTGCAACGAAGTTTCAAGCAGCAAAGTCAAAACCACCAAGTGTGTTGCAATCAACTAACACTTAGCAAGTAAAAACCAAAACTTTGCCCGAGACTAAAGGTGCTACACGGCGGGCTAAGTCCTCTACAACTTTTCGCAGAAGATAAATCTGTTTATTCATAGATGCAGAATTAAGTTCAGCGTGACAAAATTTAAACTTGCCTTAACTAAGTTTGAAGAGTAAAATTAAAAACTAACAAACGTTAGGATTTATTTTTAAGATTTTTCTGAAATAAAAAAAAGAAAATCCATCATTTTGAATCTGTAAAATAAAAAATTGGGAGAAATTTATGGCAAAAAAACTTTCAGATGAAGATATAATTCGAGCTTTGCTAAATGTTGCCTTTTATCATTCAACTGGACAAACAAGTTTAGGCGACATTTCAAATGTTTTAGGAATTAAAAAATCTTCACTTTATAATCATTTTGAAAATCGCGAAGATCTTATTCAAAAAACAACTGAATCTTGCGAAGAATATCTTGTTTCCGTAAATTTTATTCCAAATGATTACACAAATGTTGCAAAAAAATATCCAATCGAAACAGTTTTTAAGGGAATTGCAACTAGATTTTTTAAAATGCACGAAAAATCTCCTTTTTTTCAAATTTACACTTTTGTAGAAAGTCAAAAATATTTTGATCAAAATGCTGCAAAAATAATCATCGAGCAAAAAGAAAAACTTATTTCTCAAACTCAAAAAATGTTGGAAGCTTTAAAAAATCAAAATAAAATTCACATCGAAAAAGAAAAATTTTATAGCGTTTCAACTTGGTTTGTTTCTGGCTTAAAAGATTTGATTTCAGTTCAACTCTTAAAACGCAAAGGAATTGTTCTAAAAAATCCAGAAACTGGCGACGGTCAACTTTTTACGCTAAAAGAAGACGAAGAAAGCATAGAAAAAATCAACAATTTTGTAGAAGATTTTTGTAAACTTTTGTAAACGGAGAATTTTATGGTTGCTATTGAAATGCCACAAATTGATTTTCAACATTTATTTTTGTTATTTCTAATTTATTCATTCATCGGTTGGTTTTGTGAAGAAATTTGGGTTGGAGTTCGCACAAAAAAATTTGAATATCGCGGAATGCTTTACGGACCAATTTGTCCAATTTACGGTTTTGGTGCGATTTTGATAATTTATGGAGTTTATCCTTGGCGAGAAACTTGGGTTCGACTTTTTTTAGCGTCAATGATTTTAACTTCAATCCTTGAATATTTTACGCATTGGGCTTTAGAAAAAATTTTTCATGCAAAATGGTGGGATTATTCAAACAGTTTTATGAACTTAAACGGAAGAATTTGCCTTTTAAACAGTTGTGCTTTTGGAATTGGTGGCGTTGCTTTGGAACATTTTTTACATCCTCTTATGATGAAAGTTGTTTATTGGGATAAAGTTCAGCCTTACATTCAATACATTTTTGGCGGATTATTATTCGTTCTTGCAGTTGATTGTATTTTTACATTCCACAAACTTATTAACTTTGCAACTGCAATGGAAAAACTTAAGAATTTTGAAGAGCACTTAAAAGAGCGATTTGAAGGTGAATCTTGGTTTAAAAATAAATCTTTAACAGAAATGATAGATTCTATAAAAGAACAAGCAAAACTTAACAAAAAGAAGTTT